>NZ_JBFUBY010000174.1:0-9185 GCF_056405515.1 Polaromonas sp. P1_G2 | reverse complement strand
GCCATGGGGTAGCCCATGACGCCCAGGCCCAGGAAGGCGACCTGGCGGGGAGTGGAGGATTCGTAGGTTTTGGCGGTGGTGCTGGACATGGGGAGCTGCCTGAAAGAAGAATGGGAAGGACGAACGGGAGCCGCCGGCGCGAAGCCGGCAGGCTGCCCGGACTTAAACGATGGCGAAGTTTTCGGTGCCGGCTGCCAGGTCGGTCGACTTGGCACGCGTCGAGTTGAGTTTGATCTGCAGGCGCAGGTCGTTCACCGAGTCGGCATTGCGCAGGGCGTCTTCGTAGGTGATGAAGTGGCTTTCGAAGGCATCGTACAGGGCCTGGTCGAAGGTCTGCATGCCCAAGTTGCGGCTTTTCTTCATGATCTCCTTGATCTCGGAGACTTCGCCCTTGAAGATCAGGTCGGAGATCAGCGGCGAGTTGAGCATGACCTCGACCGCGGCGAAACGGCCCTTGCCGTCCTGCTTGGGCACCAGGCGCTGCGAGATCATGGCCTTGAGGTTGAGCGACAAGTCCATCAGCAGCTGGGTGCGGCGCTCTTCGGGGAAGAAGTTGATCACGCGGTCCAGCGCCTGGTTGGCGCTGTTGGCGTGCAGCGTGGCCAGGCACAGGTGGCCGGTTTCGGCGAAGGCGATGGCGTGCTCCATGGTTTCGCGGTCGCGGATCTCGCCCATCAGGATCACATCGGGCGCCTGGCGCAGCGTGTTTTTCAGCGCCGCTTCCCAGCTGTCAGTGTCCAGGCCCACTTCGCGCTGCGTGATCACGCAGTTCTTGTGCGCGTGGACGAACTCCACCGGGTCTTCAATCGTGATGATGTGGCCGTAGGACTGCTCGTTGCGCCAGTCGACCATGGCGGCCAGGGTGGTGGATTTGCCGGAGCCGGTGGCACCGACCAGGATGGTCAGGCCGCGCTTGCTCATCACCACTTCCTTGAGCACCTGGGGCACGCCCAGCCCGTCAATGGTGGGCAGCACGGCCGGGATGGTCCGCATCACCATGCCGACTTTGCCCTGCTGGATGAAGGCGTTCACGCGAAAACGCCCCACGCCGGGCGGCGAGATCGCGAAATTGCATTCCTTGGTGCGTTCAAATTCCGCCGCCTGCTTGTCGTTCATGATGGAACGCGCCAGCGCCAGCGTGTGGTTGGCGTTGAGCGGCTGCGGCGATACCTTGGTCACCTTGCCGTCCACTTTCATGGCCGGCGGGAAGTCGCCCGTGATGAACAGGTCGCTGCCGTTGCGGCTGACCATGAGTTTCAGCAGGTCGTTGATGAATTTACTGGCCTGGTCGCGTTCCATGAACGGCTCCTAAAAAATGATGCCCCCACGCTTGCCGCTTCGCGTACTGCGCTGCCCCCCGAGGGGGCCGCTGCGCCTGCGGCCCGGCAAAGCCGGTTCCGCGGCCCCTGCTTGCCTGGGACGGGCTTGTACTGCGAGTGTCGCGCATGGTTCTAGCCTGGGAAGTTTTCTGGGATCTTTGCTTTGCCACGGGCTTCGGCCGCAGAGATTACGTTGCGCTTGACCAGGTCCGTCAGGTTCTGGTCCAGCGTCTGCATGCCCACGCTGTTGCCGGTCTGGATGGACGAATACATCTGCGCGACCTTGGCTTCGCGGATCAAATTGCGGATGGCGCTGGTGCCCAGCATGATCTCGTGGGCCGCCACCCGGCCCGCGCCGTCCTTGGTCTTGCACAGCGTCTGCGAGATCACCGCCTGCAGCGACTCCGACAGCATGGAGCGGATCATTTCCTTTTCCTCGGCCGGGAACACGTCGATGATCCGGTCAATCGTCTTGGCGGCGCTGGAGGTGTGCAGCGTGCCGAAGACCAGGTGGCCGGTTTCAGCGGCCGACATGGCCAGGCGAATGGTTTCCAGGTCGCGCATTYCACCCACGAGGATGGCGTCCGGGTCTTCGCGCAGCGCGGATTTCAGCGCGGCGTTGAAGCTCAGGGTGTGCGGCCCGACCTCACGCTGGTTGATCAGGCATTTTTTGGATTCGTGCACGAACTCGATCGGGTCTTCGACCGTGAGGATGTGGCCGTATTCGTTTTCGTTCAGGAAGTTGACCATGGCCGCCAGCGTGGTGGACTTGCCCGAGCCGGTGGKGCCGGTGACCAGCACCATGCCGCGCGGCTTCATGGCCAGGTCGCCGAAAATCTTGGKTGCGTTGAGCTGCTCCAGCGTCAGGATTTTGGAGGGAATGGTCCGCAGCACGGCGCCGGCACCGCGGTTCTGGTTGAAAGCATTGACCCGGAAGCGGGCCAGCCCGTCGATTTCAAAGGAAAAGTCGACCTCGAGGAATTCTTCGTAGGTTTTGCGCTGGGTGTCGTTCATGATGTCGTACACCATGGCATGCACCTGCTTGTGGTCCAGCGGGTCGATGTTGATGCGCCGCACGTCGCCGTGAACCCGGATCATGGGCGGCAGGCCAGCCGATAAGTGCAAGTCAGACGCCTTGTTCTTGACGCTAAAAGCCAGCAGCTGCGTGATATCCATCCCGGGACCCTTTGAAAATGGTTTTCAAACTAAGTTTACAGTTCGATTATGACCACGATTGTGCGCAATCTCCAGCTAGTCCGTGACCGTATCACCACGGCCTGCGTCGCCGCCGGGCGGAACCCGGCCACCGTACGTCTGCTGGCCGTGTCCAAGACCTTTGGCGTTGACGCTGTGGCCGACGCCGCTTCGGACGGGCAACGTGCCTTCGGCGAGAACTACATCACCGAGGGCGTGGAGAAGATACTCGCCTTGCGGAGCCAGCCAGGCGGCGAGGCCCTGGAGTGGCACTGCATAGGCCCGGTGCAAAGCAATAAAACCCGCCTGGTTGCCGAACACTTTGACTGGGTGCAGTCGGTCGACCGGCTCAAGATCGCCCAGCGCCTGAGCGAGCAGCGGCCCGATAACCTGCCGCCGCTGCAGATCTGCCTGCAGGTCAATATCGACGGCGGCGCCAACAAGTCGGGCCTGGCGCCGGACGAAGTCCTGGCCCTGGCGCGGGAAGTCGCGCAACTGCCGCGCCTGGTCCTGCGCGGCCTGATGGCCATTCCCGAACCGGCGGCGGATTTTGATGCTGCCTGCGCTCTGCATGCCAGGACCAAGGCCGTTTTTGACGCCGTCAACGCCTCCGGTGCCCTGACGACACCTATGGATACCTTGTCCTTAGGCATGACCGCCGACCTGGAGGCCGCCATCCATGCCGGGAGCACCATGGTGCGTGTAGGTACCGCGATCTTCGGGGGCCGGTAAGCCGCGACGCGGCGGGCCAACTTGCAACCGCCGTCAGCCCTCACCCCTCACCCCGCCCTCTCCCAGAGGGAGAGGGCGTAAGACAAGCCTGGGGCTTTATTTCTTGGGCACAGCGATCGGTTTGATATTGCCGCAATCAGCCGCCAGCCATTTGCCCGAGGCGTCCATGGTCATCTTTTCGGGTTTGCCCTTGACGGTGGTCGTGGTGTTCATCTTCATGGTGTAGGCGGTGTCGCCAGAGAAGGTCATCACACCTTCGCCGCTGGAAGGCGGCTGCGTGCAGACATAGGAAAACTTCATGGTGTTGCCGCTGCGCGGCGACTGGGTGGTCTTGCAGTCGCCTTGCTGCTGTTGCGGCAACTCATTGCGCTCGGCCATCTCCTTGGTGATGCACATCTTCATGCTCATGCCGCCGCCGCTGCCCGGCGCCATGGACATGCCCTGCTTGGCCATCATGTCCTGCATCTGCTTGCGTTGCTCGGGCGACATGCCGGCCAGCTGCTTTTCCATGTTGGCCATGGCTTTTTCCATCTCGCCGGAGCTCGACTGCATTTTGTTGGTGATTTCCCACAAGCCCGGCTTGGTGGTTTGCGCGGCGGCGCCGGCGGCGAAGGCCAGCGCGGCGGCTGCCAGGAGAGGTGTGGTGAATTTCATGGACGTTCCTGTTGTTGAAGTGCAAAACGGAAGCAGCTCGCATTATTGCCAGCGGCCGGGGCTTGGCAAGCCCGGGCATGCCCAGGCCTTCCGGGTCAGCGCATGAACTTTCCGCCGCGCCCGATGATGGTCAGGTCGGTATAGCGCGAGCCTTCGTGGCTTTTGGGCCCGTAGCTCACGGTGAAACCGCCCATGTTGTGGTCGCGCATGGATTCGAGCGCCGTCATCAGGCTCTCGCGGGTCAGGTTCTTGCCGGCGCGGCGCAGGCCCTCGGTGAACACCCTGGCCGCGAGGAAGCCCTCCATGCTGGAGAAATCAAAATCCTTGTGGCCGGCTTCCACCATGCGTTGCTGGTATTCGCGCACGATGGCCGACGACGGCGTGTACGGGAAGGGCACGACTTGGGAAATCGTCACGCCGGCCCCGGCATCGCCCAGTTCCTCGCCCAGCGCCTTGGAGCCGACAAAACTCACGTTGAAGAACTGGCCGCCGTAGGCCTTGGCCCTGGCCTGCTTGATCAGGGCCGCGCAGGATTTGTAGGCGCTGATCTGGATCACGGCTTCCGGTGCGGCCTTGAGGATCTCCGCCAGCGGCGCGGAAACGTCCACGCTGTTGCGCTCGACGGTGACGCTGGCGGCCGGCTTGAGGTTGCGCTTGGTCAGGGCCCGCATCACGCCTTCGAGCCCGGCCTTGCCGTAGGAATCGTTCTGGTAGAAGACGGCGATCTTGGTGATGCCGACGGTGCTCAGGTGCTGCACGATGCGCTCGGTCTCGTCAAAGTAGCTGGCGCGCACGTGGAAGAGGTTGCGGTTGAAGGGCTCGCGCAGGGCCTGCGCGCCGGTGAAGGGGCCTATCAGGGGGATGCCCGCGGCGTTGATCGCCGGCACCGCCGCCAGCGTGGTCGGCGTTCCGACCGAGCCGATCAGCGCGAACACCTTGTCTTCCTCGATCAGCGCCTTGACGGCCGCGGCGGCTTTCTCGGGTTCGTAGCCGTCATCACGCGAAACCAGTTTGAGCGTCCGGCCGCTGATGCCGCCCGCAGCATTGACCGAATTGAAATGGGCCAGTATGCCCAGCTGCATGCGTTTGCCCAGTTCGGCCGCGGGGCCGGTCTGGGCGGCGAATTGCCCGACCTGTATTTCCGCGTCCGTGACGCCGGTTTCCGCGGCGTGGGCGGGAAAGACGGAAATGACGGAAAGGGCCAGCAACACTGTGCCGCACGAGAACCATGGCTTGACGTTCATCTGGAGAACCCTCCCGGCGCAATGCCGATGTGTCCGGCTACGGCTTGGCTTATGCAATCCGCTTCTTAGGTACCCGCAAGGTATGCCAAGGTGGGCAGCTTGGCAACACGGTTAGCCCTCACAAAGGGGGTTTGGGGCTGGAAAATGTGGAAAAGAGCCCGAAAAAGGCCATAAAAGCACCAAACTGCGTGCTTCCAGGCGCTTGCTTCGTCCAGGAGCTCACACGCCCAGCGCCAGGCGGGTAGTGTTCTTGACTTCTTCCATCACCGCGTAAGTCCGGGTTTCGCGCACGCCCGGCAGCTGCCACAGCACGGTGCCGGCAAAAGAGCGGTAGGCCGCCATGTCGGCCATGCGCGTCTTGAGCAGGTAGTCAAAACCGCCGGCCACCATGTGGCATTCGGTGATTTCATGGTGCACCTGCACCGCCGCCTTGAAGGCCTCGAACACATTGGGTGTGGTGCGGTCCAGTAGCACCTCGACGAACACCATCATCCCGGCGCCCAGCTTGAGGGGGTTGAGCAGGGCCTCATAACCCAGGATGTAGCCATCCCGGGTCAGCCGCTGCACGCGGGCCAGCACGGCGGTCGGCGACAGGGCCACGCTTTCGGCCAGCTTGAGGTTGGAGATCCGGCCGTCCTGCTGCAGAACATTCAGGATTTTGAGGTCAATGCGGTCAATCTCTGGTGAGGCTTCAAACATGACTAGTGAATTATTCGGTTAATTGCTCAAATTTAGCGGGAAATTCAGCATTATTCAATGGAACATCGCTGCATCCACTGAATAAGTAGCCCAAACCGTCGAATCCTCTATGGAGCCCCTAATGTCCGCCTCCCCCCGCCTGCCTTTCCCTTACCGTCCTGAAGCCGACATCGTGGCCGGCCAATTGCGGGGCCTGGCCGGCGCGCTGGACTGGGCGGCGGCGGCGCATTCGGCCCAGCCCTGGGTGCAGGCCGTGCGCGACAACCCGCCGCCTTTCTGGGCCATGGAAAGCCTGCTCAAGGAATACCCGATTTCCAGCGCCGAGGGCCTTGCCCTGATGCGCCTGGCCGAGGCCCTGCTGCGCGTGCCGGACGCCGAAACGGCGATCGCGCTCACGGCCGACCAGCTGGGGCGCGCGGATTTTGACGGCGCCGGCGACGGCGTGATGGCGCGCCTGTCGGCTTCCGCCATCGCGATGTCCAAGATGTTTTTGCCCGAAGGCGGCCAGCCCAACCTGATGAGCAAGCTGGGCGCGCGCACCGTCGTGGCCGCCACCCTGCGCGCCGTGCAGCTGTTGGGCCGGCAGTTCGTGCTGGGCCAGACCATCGGCGACGCCATGGCCGAGGCCGACGACAGCCGCAAGAAAATCCCGAATTTGCGCTTCAGCTACGACATGCTGGGCGAGGGCGCGCGCACCGACGCCGATGCGCTGCGCTACCTGGCAAGCTACACCAACGCCATCCAGGCCATCGCCGCCGGCGCGAATGCCGCAGGCGCCACGGAAAAAAACGACGGCATCTCCATCAAGCTCAGCGCGCTGCACCCGCGCTACGAAGACGCCCAGCGCGAACGCGTGATGGCCGAGCTCGTGCCGCGCGTCTGGGGGCTGTGCGAGCTRTCGGCCCGGGCCAACATCAACCTCACCATTGATGCCGAGGAAGTCGACCGGCTGGAGCTGTCGCTGGACGTTTTCGAGGCGCTGGCCGCGCAGGTCGCAAAACACCATCCGCAGTGGCAGGGCTTCGGCCTGGCCATGCAGGCCTACCAGACGCGCGCGCTCGATCTGATCGCCCACATCGCCGCCATTGCCCGCAAGTACAAGCTGCGCCTGATGTGCCGTCTGGTCAAAGGCGCCTACTGGGATTCGGAAATCAAGCGCGCGCAGGAGATGGGCCTGCCGCACTACCCGGTGTTCACGCACAAGCACCATACCGACGTGTCTTACCTGGCCTGCGCGCAGGCCCTGCTGGCCGCGCCCGATGCGATCTACCCGCAGTTCGCCGGCCACAACGCCGCGACTATCGCCGCGATTTTGCAGATGGCCTCGCGCAATGCCGTGCCGTTTGAGCTGCAGCGCCTGCACGGCATGGGCGAGGGCGTGTTCCGCGAGGTGCTGAAGAACCCGCTGATCAGCTGCCGCGTCTACGCTCCCGTGGGCGCGCACCGCGACCTGCTGGCCTACCTGGTGCGCCGCCTGCTTGAGAACGGCGCCAACTCCTCCTTTGTGCACCAGCTCGCCGACGAGTCGGTCGGCATGGGCGAGCTGCTGACCTCGCCGCTGCGGCTGGAGCCCGACGCCTCGCTGCCGCTGCCGCCCGCGCTCTACGGCCCCGGCCGCCCCAACAGCCTGGGGCTGGACCTCACGGTCGAAAGCATGCGCGCGCCGCTGCTGGCCGCGCTGGCTTCCACGCCGGTGCCGGTGGTGCCGGAATTTGATCCCCGGCAGGCCGCCGCCTTGCTGGAGAAGGGTGTCAGCGCCTATCGGCAGTGGAGCAAGGTGGACGTGGCCGAACGCGCGGCCGTCCTGCGTCGCGCCGCCGACGCGATGGAGCGGCAGATGCCGAAGTTCTGCGCGCTGCTGGTCAAGGAAGCCTTCAAGACCTGGGGCGACGCCGTGTCGGAAGTGCGCGAGGCGGTGGACTTCCTGCGCTACTACGCCAATGAGGCCGAGCGCATCATGCGGCCGGTGACCTTGCCCGGCCCGACCGGCGAGACCAACGAGCTGCGCCTCACCGCGCGCGGCGCCTGGGTGTGCATCAGCCCCTGGAATTTCCCGCTGGCCATCTTCACCGGCCAGGTCGCGGCCGCGCTGGCCACCGGCAATGCCGTGCTGGCCAAGCCCGCCGAGCAGACCCCGGGCGTGGCCTGGGAGGCCGTCAGGCTGCTGCATGAAGCCGGCGTGCCCGAAGGCGCGCTACAGCTCGCGCACGGCCCCGGTGATACCGTGGGCGCGGCGCTGGTGGCGGCACCCCAGGTGGCCGGCGTGGTCTTCACCGGCTCCACCCAGGTCGCCAAAATCATCAACCGCGCGCTGGCCGCCAAGGACGGCCCCATCGTCCCGCTGATCGCCGAGACCGGCGGCATCAACGCCATGCTGGTCGACAGCACGGCCCTGCCCGAGCAGGTCGCCGATGCAGTGGTGCAAAGCGCGTTCCGTTCCGCCGGCCAGCGCTGCTCGGCGCTGCGCCTGCTGTGCGTGCACGAGGGCATTGCCGACCACGTGATCGCCATGATCAAAGGCGCGGCTCAGGAATTGGTGGCCGGCGAAACCGCCGACCTTGCCACCGACGTCGGCCCGGTCATAGACCGCGAAGCGTTTGACAACATCCAGAAGCACTTGCAGCGCTTGAACTCCAGCGCCAAGGCACTGGTGACCCCGGCACAGCACGCACAGGCCGCGTCCGGCCCGCTGGCCAACCTGATCCCGCCGGCGGCCTTTGAAGTGCCCAACCTGGCCGACGTGAAAGACGAAATCTTCGGCCCGGTGCTGCAGGTGGTGCGCTGGGGCAGCGGCGACCTCAAGGACCCGCAAGCCGTGATCGCGCAGATCAACGCGTTGGGTTACGGTCTCACCCTGGGCATACAGACCCGCATCGACTCCCGCGCGCAGGCCCTGGCGGCGGCAGCGCACGTCGGCAACATTTATGTGAACCGCAACATGATTGGCGCGGTGGTGGGGGTGCAGCCGTTTGGTGGAGAGGGGCTCTCCGGGACTGGCCCCAAGGCCGGTGGGCCGCATTACCTCTATCGCTTCTGCGCGGAGCAGACGGTCACTGTGAATACGACTGCGGCTGGGGGAAATGCGGCTCTCCTGGCTGGAGGGGCTTGATAGTCGGTTCTTGTTCCGACGGGCGCTTTCTCTGCTGAGGGTGGTTGGCCGGGGGTTGCCCGGCAGCAAGTAACTTTCTTTTGCTTCGCCAAAAGAAAGTCACCAAAGAAAAGGCGACCCGCAGTCTGGGTCCCTACGCTTCGCTTCGGGCAACCTGCGGTGCTCGACTACGGCGGGGTCTCGCGCAAACTCGCCTTCGGCTCAAACAAGCGCRATCCCTGATCCGCCTACGTC
>NZ_JBFUBY010000173.1:0-9226 GCF_056405515.1 Polaromonas sp. P1_G2 | reverse complement strand
GTAGACAGGTCTGTCTACCATCTTTCACCCACCTCACCCAAAGGACCCCACCATGGAAACCCGGCCGCCGCTCCCACCCTTTACCTACGACACCGCGGTACAGAAAGTCCGCGCCGCCGAAGACGGCTGGAACACGCGCGACCCGCAGCGCGTATCGCTGGCCTACACGGCGCAAAGCCGCTGGCGCAACCGCGCCGAGTTCGTCACCGGCCGCGAGGAAATCGTGGGCCTGCTGTCGCGCAAATGGGCGCGTGAGCTCGACTACCGGCTCATCAAGGAGCTATGGGCCTTTGGCGGCAACCGTATCGCCGTGCGCTTTGCCTACGAGTGGCATGACGATGCCGGCAACTGGTTCCGTTCCTACGGCAATGAAAACTGGGAGTTCGACGAGAACGGCCTGATGGCGGTGCGCCACGCCAGCATCAACGACCTGCCGATCAAGGAAGCGGACCGCAAGTTTTTCTGGCCGCTGGGCCGTCGGCCGGACGACCACCCAAGCCTGAGCGACCTCGGGTTGTGACGGGATTCAGGTCGGGCTGTAGAATCCACGTCCCCCTGCGCACCGCTGAAGGCGCTGCGTGACCTGAATTTCCCCCCGGCCCCTTGCCGGGGCGCCCCACCCGAGTGACCGCGTTTTGACTGACTCCCACACACCCGCTGCCGGCCTGGCCGATGAATCCCCCAATGACACCCCGCCCATCCAGGAGCCGCGGCTTTGGCGCGGCGATGGCTGGACGGCCAAGGTCATCAAGAATGAAGACGATGACGGCTGGGCCGTCGCGATGATCAAGGACGGCGAGCCCGAGCCCGCGCTGGTCGGCCCCTGGACCATGGGCCGCGACAAGAAAAATCCCAAGCCGCTGGATGGGCCGGCCTTCAGCACCCTGGTCAAGACGGCTTCGGAATTCGTGCGCAGGCATGAGCAGCAGCTGCACGCCACGCTGCACCAGAGCATCACCGTGACCGCCAACGCGGCGCGCCTGACCGTCTCGCTGGACATCGTTCCCGATGAGGACAACCCGCACGGCCTGCTCAGCGCCGCCGACGAAACCGGCGAGCAGCTGGCGCAGGTGCGCGTGGCGCCGTCCTTCAAGCTCAACCGCGCCAGCGCCGTGGCCTGGGCCGAAAACGGCTTCGCCAAGCCGGCCGGGCGGTGAGCGGCCTGCAAGCCTGCGGGATCGACTTCGGCACCTCCAACTCCACGGCGGGCTGGAGCCGGCCCGGGCTCCCCGCGCTGCTGCCGCTGGAAGGCGGCAAGCCCACGCTGCCTTCGGTGGTGTTTTTCCATGCGGAAGACGAGCATGTGAGTTACGGCCGCGCAGCGTTGGCCGACTATCTGGCAGGCTACGAAGGGCGGCTGATGCGCTCGCTCAAAAGCCTGTTGGGCACGGCCATGATCGACGACCACACCGAGGTCGCCGGCCGCGCGTTGCCGTTTCGCGTGCTGCTGGCACAGTTCATCGGTGAGCTCAAACACCGCGCCGAAAAAGCCGCGGACCAGTCCTTCAGCCGCGCGGTGTTGGGCCGCCCGGTGTTTTTTGTGGATGACGACGCCAAGGCCGACAAGAAAGCCGAAAACACCCTGGCCGAGATCGCCCATGCGGTCGGTCTGAAAGACATCGCCTTCCAGTACGAGCCTATCGCGGCGGCCTTCGATTACGAGTCGCAGATCAGGCGCGAAGAGCTGGTACTGGTGGTGGACATAGGCGGCGGCACGTCCGACTTCGCGCTGGTGCGCCTGTCGCCCGAGCGCGCGAAAAAAGCCGAGCGGCGGGACGACATCCTGGCCAGCGGCGGCGTGCACATAGGCGGCACCGACTTCGACAAATACTTGAGTCTGGCCAGCGTGATGCCCACACTGGGGCTGGGCAGCCGGCTGGCGAGCGGGCTGGAGGTGCCCTCGGCCCAGTACTTCAACCTGGCGACCTGGCACACCATCAACCAGGTCTACAGCAAAAAATCCTGGACGCAGATCAGTGACATACGGCGTGGCGCGGTCGACAAGGACAAGCTGGACCGCCTGCAGAACCTGGTGCGCGAGCGCGCCGGCCACTGGCTGGCCATGCAGGTGGAAGCGGCCAAGATCGCGCTGTCCGATGCGCCCGAAGCCATCATGGATTTGGGACGCATCGCTCCGGGCGAGACACTTACTTTGCACCGTGCCGATTTCGATAGCGCCATCGGCGAGCTGGTGGACACGGTGTCGCGCACCGTCGTGGCGCTGCTCAAGGATGCCGGCGTCAACGGGGACGACATCGACACGGTGTTCTTCACCGGTGGCTCCAGCGGCGTTCCCCTGCTGCGCGAGCAGATCTCCGCGTTGCTGCCCCAGGCGCGCAGCGTGGAAGGCGACCGGTTTGGCAGCATTGGCGCCGGATTGGCGCTGGATGCGGTGCGCAAGTTCGCTTAGCCAGCTGGTTTTTGCGGCTTCGGCCTACAGCCGCGCAGTGGCAAGGGCCGCGGCGGCAGGCTACGATGGCCCGGCCCTTGTCCATAGTCCATCGAGTGCCCGCTTTCATGCCTTACCGCCTTCGCCTCTCCGCGCTGGCCTTGTCGCCCTTGCTGGGTGCGACGACGCTGGCCCAGTCGCTCGCGCCTGTCACGGTCAGCGCCACCCGCACCGAGCTGCCGCCCTTTGAGGTGCCGGCTTCGGTCGACGTCATCGACGGCGAGCGGCTTCGCGCCGACGGCCGCGCGCAGCTCAACCTCTCGGAAAGCCTGGCGCTGACGCCCGGGGTGCTGGCGCGTGATCGGCAAAACCAGGCGCAGGACCTGCAGTTGTCGGTGCGCGGCTTCGGGGCACGCTCTACCTTTGGGGTGCGCGGCGTTCGTATTTATGTCGACGGCATCCCGGCCACCATGCCCGACGGCCAGGGCCAGCTCTCGCACATAGACCTGAGCTCGGCCAGCCGGGTGGAGGTCTTGCGCGGGCCGTTTTCAGCGCTGTACGGCAATTCGTCGGGCGGGGTGGTGCAGGTGTTCACCGAGCAGGGCCAGGGCCCGCTCACCCTCACGCCCAGCCTTGCCTGGGGCAGCGATGGTTTTTACCGCAGCGGCCTCAAAGCCATGGGCAGCGCGGGCGCACTGGGCTACACCTTGAATGCCAGCCAATTCAGCAGCGATGGCTTCCGGGCACACAGCGCGGCGCGGCGTGACCTGGCGAATGCGCGCCTCGACTGGCAACTCGCCAACGGCGGGCAGCTCATGCTGGTGGCCAACCATGTGGACCTTCGCGCCGACGACCCGCTGGGCCTCAGCCGCGCGCAGTTTGATGCCGCGCCTCAAAGCGCCGACCCCTCGGCCACCCAGTTCAACACCCGTAAGACGGTGCGCCAGAGCCAGGCGGGCCTGGTCTATGAGCTGCCGCTTGGCGGCGGCAACCGGCTGCGCGCCATGGTTTACCAGGGCCAGCGCGCCACGGTGCAATACCAGGCCATCCCGGTGGCGGCGCAGGCCAGCCCGCTGCATCCGGGCGGCGTGATCGATTTGAACCGTTCTTATGCCGGCGCGGACCTGCGCCTGACGGCACAGGCACAGCTGGCCGGTTTGCCGCTGGAGCTGGTGGCCGGCCTGGCTTACGACAGCCTTCGCGAGCAGCGCCTGGGCATGCAGAACTTCAGCGGCGCCAGCCTGGGCGTGCAGGGCGCGCTGCGCCGTGATGAAACCAATCGCGTCAGCAGCCTGGATCCTTATGCGCAGGCCACCCTCAAACTTTCTCCGCGCTGGACCTTGCATGCGGGCCTGCGCCGCAGCACGGTGCGCTTTGATTCGGCTGATCATTACGTGGCAGGGCCCAACGGCGATGACAGCGGCAGCGTGCGCTACAGCGCCACCTTGCCGGTAGCGGGCCTGCTGTATGCGCCCGCCGACAACCTGCGCTTGTACGCCACCGCGGGCAAGGGCTTTGAAACCCCGACCTTGAACGAGACCGCCTACCGGGCTGATGGCTCCACCGGGCCCAACCTGGGCTTGAAGCCCTCGCGCAGCAACAACCTGGAGCTGGGCGCGAAAGGGCATACGCAGGCCGGCGCGGCCAACCGGCTGGAGTGGAGCGCGGCTGTGTTCCAGACCGCCACGCGGGATGAAATCGTCAGCCAGACCAATGTGGGTGGGCGCAGCACCTTCCAGAATGCGGGTGCCACGCGGCGCCACGGAGTGGAACTGGCCTCCAGCCTTGCCTTGTCCGGCGACTGGCTGGTGCAGCTTTCCTATACCTGGCTGGAGGCGCGTTACCGCGATGCATTTTTGACCTGCGCGGCCACGCCTTGCGCCACACCCAATGTGGCGGTGCCGGCGGGCAACCGGATTCCCGGCATCGCGCGCTCGGCCCTGGCGCTCGAAGCCGGCTGGCGGCCGGTGCGGGGATGGCGCGGCGGCGTTGAGGCCCGCTACCTGGGCAGCGTTCCCGTCAACGACCTTAATTCAGACGCGGCCGCCTCGTTCACCGTCGCGGCGGCGCATGTCGGCTATGCCGTGGAGGCGGGCGGCTGGAAGATGCTGGGCACGTTGCGGCTGGACAATCTTTTCAACAAAAAGTACGCGGGTTCCGTCATCGTCAACGAAGGCAACGGCCGTTACTTTGAACCGGCCGCGGGGCGGACTTGGCTGCTCTCGTGGATGGGCAGCTACGCGTTTTAGTTTTAGGACTCGCGTCCTCATTTTCATTGATTCGCAATCAAACTATATAAAACTATCTTTTATTGAGTAAAAGATAGTTTTGTATGGATTATTTCCCATCGCAAGCCAATAAATAGATAAAATACTATTGTTTTATGAAAAAACGATATTTTTATTTATGAAAACATTGTCYGAAATCGCGACACGCCTCGAAGAGGAACGGCAAGGCCTGAAGCTGGACTACCAGGCCCTGGCCGAAAAGACGGGGCTCACGCCCTTGTCCGTTCGCAACGTGCTTCAAGGGCGCACCGCACCGCGCATCACCACGCTGATGGCGATTGCCGACCAGCTAGGGCTGGAAGTGCTGCTGCTGCCCAAAGTGGTGGCCGCCGGCCTGCAGGCGCACGGTGTCCAGGAGCCCGCGCCGCCCGCGCTCTCGCGGGTGGATCGCATTGTGGCCGAGACCTCGCAGCTCGCTGCGGCTGCGGCAGGCACAAGGAAAACCAAAGGCCCTTGGTAATGAATGTCCTGGCGCTTGATATCTATCTGGGATCCTTGCGCGCCGGGCTGCTGTTCCAATACGGCACGGGCAGCACGGCGCTCACGCGCTTCATTCCCGACGAGGCCTTCTGGTCCAACCCGGCATCGCCGGTGTTTTCCTGGTCGGCCACGGACGACGACGCACATCGCCGCGAGATTTTCTGGCGCAGCTACGTCAACACGCCGTTCTTCAATGCCGAAGGCGGCCGCCTGCCGGCTTTCTTTCAAAACCTGTTGCCCGAGGGGCCGCTGCGCCGCCACCTGGAGCAACTGCGCGGATGCGGGCCCAACGACCATTTCGACATGCTGGCCGCCTGCGGAACCGACCTGCCGGGCAACGTTTACGCTTACCCGGCGCATCTCGATGCCAAGGCGCTGGCCGGCGTGGTCACCCAGCACCATGACGCGCTTGAGATGTCCGTCACCGCCGACCCTCTGCCCGATGCGACTTCGCTGTCGGGCGTGCAGCCCAAGCTGGCGCTGGTGCAGCAGCAGGGTCGCTATGTGGCGCGCACCCGCGACGCCCAGGGCACGCACATCATCGCCAAACTGCCCACGGCGGAATTCGCCCTGCTGCCCGAGGTGGAAGAACTCTCGCTGCGCCTGGCGCAGGCCGCGGGTGTGGATATCTGCGAGGCCTGGCTGGCGCCCATGGACGAAATCGTGGCGGAACAACCCTTTGTGCTCGGCGAGAGCCGCCATTTCCTGGCCGTCAAACGGTTTGACCGCGGGCCGCAGGGGCATATCCACTGCGAGGACTTCGCACAGATCCTGCGCATCCAGCCCGAAGAAAAATACACCCATCCCGCCGCCAGCTATGCCGCCATGGCCAGGACGCTACGCGAAGGCATGAGCCTGCCTTCAGAGGTGGGGGAGGGCGCGGCGGAGGAGTTGATACGCCGCGTGATGGTCAATGAGATGCTGGGCAACTACGACGCCCACGTCAAGAATTTCGGCGTGCTCTACCGCGATGGCCGCACGCCCGGCTTGTCCCCGGCCTATGACGTGGTGGCCTACGCGGCTTACCTGGGCGGGCGCGGCCATGCCTTGCGATTTGTACCCGGCGGGGAAAAGCAGGCCAGGCTCACGGCCCAGACCTTGCGCAGCTTCTGCAATGCCACCGGCATGTTCGAAACGCGCGTGCGCGGCGTCCTCAATGAAGCGGTAGGCAAGGCCTGCGAGACCTGGCCGCGGATGATCGAGGCCAGCAGCCTGCTGGAGCGGCAAAAGCAGAACTTGCTCAAGCATTTCGAGGCCTGCGACGCGGTGAAGAGCTGGCGGGCCCGGCGCGCGGCGGGCGCCCGGCGCAGGGCGCAAGCGCTTTAGAGGATGCTCCCTTGGCCGGCAGCCTGCGGCTTGTTGAAAACCGCTCGCAGGATAACTATTGGCTAGCCACAATGCTCGGAAGAAGAGCTGGTAACCCAATACCGACATACCTGGCGTGCTACCGATTTCATAGTTTCCTTCCGGCCGGGAGCGGGGGCCGGGCTGCCGGCTTGCCAAACTGATGGCAACGTCTACTGCCTAATATTCGGGTCAACCCCGGGTAAACGCCTGCCTTTCCAGCAGGGTCGTCCGTATCATGGCCCGATGTATGCATGTCATACTTTGTTACTAAATCCGGTGACCGCAGCCAAACTGCCCAATTGTCAAATGCCACCGCTTCTGGAGCCAAACATGCACTATTTGTCCCGTATTTCCCTTTCGCTGGCATTGGCAGCCGCATGCTTGGCACCGGCCGCCAGGGCACAAAGCTGCGACGGAGGGGCCTACATGAACCCCCAGCTTTTCCGTGGTGAAGCAGCCTATCAAAGCGCCGTGGCCGAACAGGAAATGCATGCCTTCATCGGTCGCGCCGGCCTGCCGCAGACGCCCTTGTATGCCATCAAGAAAGTGGACGACATTACCGCATCGGGGCGGACGCCTTATTGCTGGGTCTACACCAACCAGGTCATCGGCCTGATGAGCGGCTACAAGCTTGTGGTGTTCAACAATGAAGTGGTCCAGCCAGCGGTGCTGGCGATTACCGCTGCCGGCAAGGCCGCCACCGACGCGGGCGCCGTGGCGCTGAAAACCCTGCCGCCGGCAGAGCAGAAAGCCGTGCTGGACCAGCTCCAACGCTCCAAGTGCTTTGGTACGGCTGCCGGTGTGGAGGCCGCCATCGCGAAAGCCGAGGGCCTGTGCGGCAATGTGGAGGATGTCGCGCCGCAAGCCACCGTCGGCCAGCAGGGCCTGATTGCAAAAGCCGTCTTTGCGTGGGAGGAGCAGTCCTGGGCAGGCGTCGTCACCCGCGAGCCCGCGGCATTGGGCGTCAGCCTCAAGGGCCTCGCCGGGCGCTCCGAAAAAGTGCACCAGGCACGCCTCGTGGTGGTTCCGACCAAGGCCACCAGCGTCGGCTTTGGCCTGTATCTGCACGCCAGTGTGCCGGATGCCACCGTCAAGAAGGCTGTTGCCGCCTTCCAGGGCCTGACAGCACCCTCCAAGCCGCTCGCCGTCGCGCTGGACCTGGGCCCGCAATTCTCCTTTGTGGTACCGACAGCGGACCAGCTGGAGAAGATGCGCGCGGCGATCGGGCTGGGCAAGTAGAGCCCTAGCTGAGAAACTGGCGCGGCGATGCAGGTTCCGCCCTGGACTTCAACTCCTTCAGCCAAGCCTGCAGGTCTTCCGATCCGCCGATTTTTTTTCCGCCCGCAAACACCTGCGGCGCCGTGGCGGCGCCCGCCACCGCCTGCAGCGTGTTGGTGCTGATGCCGTGGCTCAGCGTGATTTCCTCGTAAGAAAGGCCGGCTTCATCCAGCATGGCGCGGGCCTTGGCGCAAAACGGGCAGCCCGGCTTGCTGAACAGGGTGATGGGTTCGGGCGCCACGGCATCCGGTGCGAGGTAGCTGAGCATGGTGTCGGCGTCCGAGACCTCGAAGGGGTCGCCGTCTTTCTCGGGCTCGATGAACATCTTTTCGATCAGGCCGTCGCGCACCAGCATGGAGTAGCGCCAGGAGCGCTTGCCGAAGCCAAGATCGCTTTTGTCGACCAGCATGCCCATGCCTTTTGAGAAATCGCCGTTGCCGTCAGGAACCAGGGTGATATTGCCGGCCTCCTGGGCCTTGCCCCATTCGTTCATCACAAAGGCATCGTTGACCGAAAAACAGATCACGTCGTCAATGCCGTGGGCCTTGAAGGTCCTTGCCAGTGCGTTGAAGCGCGGCAGGTGGGTGGATGAGCAGGTGGGCGTGTAGGCGCCGGGCAGGGAGAAGGCCACGACGTTCTTGCCGGCGAACAGGTCGGCGCTGGTGACGTCGACCCATTGCTCATTCTGGCGGGTCTTGAAGGTAACGTCGGGGACGCGTTGTCCCTCATTGTTGGAGAGCATGGGAAGTCCTTTGGTTGGGGCGCGCTACTGCGCATCGCAGCCGCGCCGATGAGATGAATTTATTGTGCGGACCATCGCGCGCTGCGAGTTGTCGGACAGCGACGACATTGCTGTAGGGCAATCCCACGAGCGGCCGCGCGCGCACCGTCAGTTGCCACCGGCCTCGGCCCACATGCACCGGCATGGCGCGAACTCCAGAATCTCCTCACGCCTGCCTGCCGCCGGGCGCTGGAGGAGTTTTCATGCCCGAAGGGCCGTCAATCCAAATTCTCAGGGAACAGGCCGCGGGCTTTGCCGGCAAGATCGTACGGCGCGCCGGTGGCAACAGCCGCATCGACATCGCGCGGCTGGTGGGCCGGCGCCTTTTAGCGGTGCGCAGTTGGGGCAAGCATTTTTTGCTCGAGTTCGAAGGCTTTTCCGTCCGCATCCATCTGTTGATGTTCGGCAGCTATCGCATCAATGAAGGCAAGGAGGGCGCGGCGCCCCGGTTGAGCCTGGGGTTTGCCCGAGGCCAGGAACTGAACTTCTACAACTGCTCGGTCCGCTACGTCGAAGAGCCCCTGGACACTGTTTACGACTGGAGCGCCGATGTGTTGTCGGATGCCTGGGATCCCGCGGCCGCCCGCAAGAAACTGCGGGCCATGCCCGACGCCCTGGTGTGCGACGCGCTACTGGACCAGACGGTATTCTCCGGTGTCGGCA
>NZ_JBFUBY010000172.1:0-9248 GCF_056405515.1 Polaromonas sp. P1_G2 | reverse complement strand
GACGCGCACCAACCAGGCGAACCACGCCGCGGCAATCGCCGCCGCGATCCACACCAGCATCTGCCCCAGCCGCGCCTGGTCGTCCAGCAGGTAGGCGTTGCAGACGCGCACCGGTGAAGTCTCATACAGATTGCCCACGACCGCCATCATCGGCAGCACATTACCCAGGAAGAAACCCTGCACCAGCAGGCCGGCCGCCCGCCATGACAGGCGGAGAGCGGCCCCGCAGGCCAGCAGGGCCAGGCATTTGAGGATTTCGATGCGGCCGTCCACCAGCGCCAGGTCCAGCACGCGGGGAATCATCAGGATCGCGAGCATCAACGCAGTGGCGAACAAGCCGCTGATACCGTGCGCGTTCCACAGGTTCACGCGTGCCAGCCAACGGCCCGGCAGCGACGCGGCGAGCAGCCAGCCGGCCAGCATCAGCAAGGGGTATTGCACCAGCATGTGGCGAGTCATGCTGGCTTCCAGCGCCTGCCGCACAGCGGGYCAGGCTAGCAGGCATAACAAGGCTGCGGCCATGACGGCCAGCGTGCCGCGCGAAGGACGGGCGGGCATCTTCATGGGGATGTAGCCGCCAATGACGCGGCGGCGCCCGTAAGATGCTGCGCATAGTCGAGCGCGAGCTGCTGCTCCGCGTAGTCAAAGATGCGGACCAGCCGGCCTTGCTGGTCGATGACCAGGAAGGCCGCGTTGTGCTCAAAATCGCCGCGGCCGTCGGGAACCACCACGACCTGGAAATCCGCCAGCAGGCGCTGCGTTTCCTGCGGGTCCTGCACACGCACAAAACGCCACAGTGCCGGGTCGGCGCTTAATTTCGACGCATAGGCTTGCAGCACGGTGGGCGTGTCGTGCACGCCGTCGAAGCTGATTGACAACAGCTTGACCTTGCCGCCCCGGTGCTGCAGAACTTGCTGCAGTTGCTGGAAACTGCTGCCCATCGCCAGGCAGACGCTCTGGCAACGCGTATAGACAAAATCCACCAGCGTGACGGACTGTCCGTCGGCCAGGTGCTGCGACAGCGCCCGGGGCGCGATGCCGGGTCCATCGACGCTGACCGCCGGTGCCGGCACCGGCTGCAGGGCGACTTCAAGCCGGCGCGCACCTTCGGCGGTCCAGACCTGGAAATCATGCGTCAGCCATGCGGCGGCGGCATAGCCCGCCAGGGCCAGCATGATGCTCAGCAGGGCGGTGCGAAACATCGAAGAGCTCAGGAGGCTTTGGCCGTCAGCGCCTTGAGCTCGGCGCCGCCGTTAAACGGTGCGGTGCGCGTGCCGGCCTTGCGTTCGGCTTCGAACAACTCGGGCTTGATGGCGCCGGCCTTGTTGGACCATTCGGCGCGGACGTAACTCGCCACCGCGGCCAGCTCGGCGTCGCTGAGTTGCGCGAAGGCCGGCATGGCGCCCTTGAAGGTGCTGCCCATGACCGTGATCTCCCCGGTGACGCCGTGCAGCAGGATGTTGGCCACGGTGCGCTCGTCGCCGGCCACCCATTCGGAACCGTCCAGCGGCGGGAACACGCCCGGCAACCCTTTGCCGGTAGCCTGGTGGCAGGCCGCGCAATTGGCGGTGAACAGCTGTTTGCCGTTGGCCGCCGTGCTTGCGCCCGGGGCCGGGCCCGACAGGTCGGCCAGCGTGCGCCTGTCCCCGAGGTCGGCGCGGCCGAAGGAGCCGGACAGCGCGATGTAGCCCGCGCCCCACAGCACCAGCGCTGCCGCCCCGATCAGGAAGAGCAGCGGGATGGGCTGGCCCTTTTCGGAGGGCTCGGCCTGTTCGCGCTCCTGGGCCCGGCTCTCGGATGTGTTGTCGTTCAGCATGGGGTTACCTTGTGGGGCTCAGGGCTTGGGGGCGGGCGGCAGCACCGGGTAGGTGTGGTTCAGGCCCTGCAGGTACTTGACGAGGTCCAGCGCCTGGGGCGTGGGCACCACCACCTGGCCCACGTTGGGCCCATAGGCGGGCGGCAGGGCCAGCGGCTGCTCGCCTTCGCTTTCGGCGTCCTTCGCGTCCTTGACCGTGAAGAGATAAGGGTAGGACGGCATGATGGAGCCCGGCACGTAGGCGCGCGGCTGGTACAGGTGGCCCAGGTGCCAGTCCTTGCTGGGCTGGCGCACGCCGATGTTGAAGAGGTCGGGCCCGGTACGCATGCTGCCCAGCAGGTGCGGCTTGTCGTAGAAATAGTCGGCCGGCACCGAGGCCCGGCCCCAGCCGCGCTCCGCGTCGGGGCCGAAATTGCGGTCGCGCGGCTGCTGGCTGTGGCAGTACACGCAGCCGTTGGCGATGTAGACCTCGCGCCCGCGCAACTGGGCGCTGGTGTAGCCCTTGAGCTGCGGCGGCGGCTTGATGTCGCGCACCTGCATATAGGGCATGACCACCAGGGCCGCCGTGGCAACGCCCAGCGCCACCATGGCACCCGATGCCAGCTTGACTTCATTTTCCATGTGCGGTCCCCAGTTCCGTGCTTCGCGTGTCGTTGGGCCAGAACAGCGCGGCGCCCGCGCGGCCCGGGCCGAAGCGCAGTGCCATGGCCAGGAAGTGGCCGACGAACACCAGGTGGCTGAGCACCATCAGGCTGCCTCCCACGGATCGCCATTGGAGGTAGGGCAGCGTGACTTCAACCGAAGCCATGAAGGGCTGCGCGGCGTCCAGCATGGCCACGCCCTGGAGCCAGCCGCCAATCGTGAGCCCGACGAAATAAATCGTCGCCCCGACGGCCGCCAGCCAGAAGTGCAGGGTGATCAGTTTCGGGTAGGGCCACTCCCAGTTCAGCACGCGGGGCATCATGAAATAGATGGCGCCGAACAGCACCATGGTGACGAAGGCATAGGCGCCCAGGTGCGCATGGGCCACCGTGAAATGGGTGAAGTGGGTGATCTGGTTGACGCTGCGCAGGGCCTCCAGCGAGCCCTGCAGCGAGGACGCCAGGTACATCAGCCCGCCGAACATCATGAAGCGCAGCGTGGGCGAATAAAGCGCCAGGTGCATGCGCCCCCGCAGGGTGGCGCCCATGTTGATGCTGAAGGCGATCACSGGAATCACCATCATGATGCTCTGCACGATGGACAGCGTGACCAGCCAGCCCGGCACCGGACCACCTATGAGATGGTGGCCGCCGACCTGTCCGTAAAAAAATGCCAGCGTCCAGAAGCCGAGCAGCGAGAGGTTGTAGGAGCGTATCGGCCGGCCTATGACCTTGGGCAGGAAGTAATAGATGGCGCCCACGCTGACCGGCGTGAACCACAGGCCCAGCACGTTGTGGCCGTACCACCAGTTGGTGGTGGCCTGCTGCACGCCGGTGTGCACGCCGGGCATCTTGCCGACCAGGAAGAGCAGGGCGATCCACAGCAGCGCCGCCGTCATGTACCAGACGCTGACGTACAGGTGTGAGACCTTGCGGTTGACCAGCGTGAACAGCACCGGCAGGATGACCAGCGCAAAGCCGGCGAACATGAAGATCGCGATCTGCCACGGAATCTCCAGGTACTCCATGCCGTCGTTCCAGCCGGTGGCGATGGCGCCTATGCCGCCGGCGATGCCCATGTTGATCAGCGCGCCGCCCAGCATGACCCAGATGGCGCCGTAGAGCCGCGTGCGCAGCAGGCGCGGCAGCAGCCAGACCACCATGCCCAGCGCGGCATTGGTGATCCAGCCGTAGAGCACGCCGGTCAGGTGCACCGTGCGTATGCGGCCGAAGGTCAGCCAGGCATAGTCGGTCAGCCAGTCGGGTTCATGCAGCTTGATGGACGAGACCAGGCCGGCTGCCGAGCCCACCACCAGCCACAGGCAGGCAAAGGTGATGAACATAAACACCGGAAACGCGGTGGACCGGTCGGAGCTGATGCGGTCCAGCAGCTCGGCGGCATCGGCCGCGTGCGTCTGGATGCCGCCTTCCTTCACCGCCTTCTGCATGGACGCCTGCGCGGTGTCCTGCAGGGCCGGGTCGTCCACCTGGCCGACTTCGCCGCGCGCGAAGATCACCGAGGCGGCCGTCGGGTTTTCCACCAGCAGCCCCTTGCGCAGGGACCAGATGAAAACGAACAGGCCGATGATGGACAGCAGGAAGGCGCCCAGCAGGCTGATGACGGCGCTGTCCATTACACGGCTCCTTCAAGCGATGCCTGGGGCGCCAGGCGCGCGAGAGGCTGTGCGGCCCGGCCGCTGATGGGTGGTGAAACTGTCATGAATCCTCCGGTATTGAAGGGAAAGCCCGCTGGCACGAGATTTCCACTGGCATCCTGAGTCGCGCGGCCGATGAGCGCCTGGTGCAGAGCACCCATCCTACGCCTTTGGCCCTGTGCAGGCCAGCCCGCTGACCGGGAGCGCGCGACCTGCTATGAATTTTGTAGCTTTTCGTGCTCGTTGGCGCGGGCATGGGCGCGCGTCTGGGATTTTTGTACGAATTAAGTTTGGCCTCATCGAGCCGTGTTAGCCTCGCGCGCATGTTGAACCGCATCCCCTCCTTCCTGCGCCATGTCGGCCCGGGCGTTGTCACCGGCGCCGCCGATGACGACCCTTCCGGCATCGCCACCTACACGCAGGCAGGGGCTCAGTTCGGCACCGGGCTGCTGTGGACGGTGTTTCTGTCCTTGCCCTTCATGATCGCGATCCAGTTAGTCAGCGCCCGTATCGGGCGCGTGACCGGCAAGGGCGTGGCGGCCAACCTGCGCGAGCACACGCCGCGCGCCTTTTTGATGAGCATGGTGTTTCTGCTGGTGGTGGCCAACACCATCAACATCGCGGCCGACATCGCCGCCATGGGCGAGGCGCTGCAGCTGGCCGTGGGCGGCGGCAATCATTTCCATGCGGTGGCCTTCGGCATCATCACCGTGCTGCTGCAGGTCTTCGTGCCCTACCGCAAGCTGGCGCCCATCCTCAAGTGGCTGACGCTCTTCCTGTTTGCCTATGTGATCGCCGTGTTCCTGGTGCAGGTGCAGTGGGCCCAGGTGCTGCACGACCTGGTCGTTCCCAAACTGCAGTGGACCTCGGGCTACTGGATGATGATCGTCGCCTTGCTGGGCACCACGATCTCGCCCTACCTGTTTTTCTGGCAGGCCTCGCAAGAGGTGGAAGAACTGCGCTTGAAGGGCGGCGTGCTCGGCGCCGAAAAGAAAATCCGCCGCGACCTGCGCCGCGTCAAGCGCGACACTTACATCGGCATGTTTTTCTCCAACGCCATTGCCTTCTTCATCATGGTGCTGGGCGGCGCCGTGCTGTATGCGGCCGGCATCCATGACGTGATCTCGGCCGCGCAGGCGGCCCAGGCGTTGCGGCCGCTGGCCGGCGACTTTGCCTTTGCGCTGTTTGCCGGCGGCATCATCGCCACCGGCCTGCTGGCCGTGCCGGTGCTGGCTTCGTCGGCCGCCTACGCAGTGGCCGAAGCCTTCGGCTGGCCCGAGGGCCTGGAGCGCCACTGGTACGAGGCCAAGCGCTTTTACGCCATCATCGTCATCGCCACCGTGGTCGGCACCGGTATGGATTTCACGAGCATTGACCCGATGAAGGCGCTCTACTGGAGCGCGGTGATCAACGGCGTGGTGGCCGTGCCCATCATGGCCGGCCTGATGCTGCTGGCCGGCCGCAAATCGGTGATGGGCAATTTCACCTCGGGTTTCAAGACCACCTGGTTTGGCTGGGGTGGGGTGGTGGTGATGGGGTTTGCGGTGCTGATGATGTTGCTGGATTTGTTTCGCTCGCTCATATAGGGCGCGGCCCGTGCAGGAACATCACTCGAACTGAGCTTTCAGCGCGTCGGCCGCCGACTTGAGGATTTCCCGCGAGAGCTTTTCGTCGTTCACCGCGCGCGCCATGGAGACCGCACCCACCAGCGTGGACAGGGCTGCGATGGCCTTCATGCGTTTGGACTTCTGCTTTTCACCGGCGATAAGCTTGGTCAGCAGCGCCAGATAGCTGCCGACCTGTTGCGTATAGGCGCTGCGCGCCCGCTCATTGCTGCGGGCCACGTCGCCCGCCAGGGTGGTGACGGCGCAACTGGTGGCCAGGCTGTCGCGGTGCGCGGCGCTCAGGTAGCCGTCGACCAGCAGGGCCAGAACGGCCGCCGGCGACTGTTGAAGGTTCTCCACGGCCTGGACGGCGCGGCCGCCGTCCAGCAATGCGCGCTCCACCGCCTCGGCCACGAGTTCGTCGCGCGAGGCGAAGTGGCGGTAGAACCCGCCGTGCGTCAGGCCCGCCTCCTTCATGAGATCGGCGACTCCGATGCCGTCGATGCCTGACTCGCGAAAGCGCGCGGCGGCCGTGCGTACCACGCGGTCGCGGCTCTCGGCCTTGTTTGCCTTGGAATGGCCCATTCGGAAAAAACCTCACATCGGTGACTTGACAGTCTGGATTATGACCGTCATCATTCCTGATGTGGATGATGATCGTAATTCAGAATGACAAAGGCTTTCCTCCACGCCCTCCTGTACTCCCAACAACCAAACCCGGCATTACCATGAAAACCTTTCTTCGCCTCGCCTTCGCGACCATGACTTCCGCCGCCGCATTCGCCGCCCCGGCCCAAGCGCTGACTGAAGCGCAGGCCCGGGCCGCCATCGCGCCCTGGTATGCGATGTTCAACCAGCCTTTCCAGGGCGATGTGGGGGCGCAGCACGACAAAGTTGTGTTGCCGGACTACAAGACCTGCTGGGGCCCGGAAGATGTGCCCGGTGGCTGCTGGGGACGCGAACAGTCGATCAAGACCATCGCCAACTTTGCCAAAACCATCCCCGACATGAAGTTCGACATCAAGGAAGTGCTGGTGTCCGGAAACCGGGTGATCGTGCGCGGCGAAGTGAGCGGCACGCCCTCCGGCGACTTCTTTGGCGTACCCTACGGCGGCAAGAGCTTCAAGATCTCGGCCATCGACATCCAGACCGTTGAGGGCGGCAAAATCGCCCGGACCTGGCACATGGAGAACTGGCTGCTGGCCCTGGGCCAGTTGCGGGCCAAGTGATCCCGGACCCTAGGCGCCATCCCGGCGCATGACCCACAAGCGCTGCGGCCCTGCACCCTTGTCGCCCAGCTTGTCATAGGGATTGCGCAGCCGGCACTTGTCGATCGACAGGCAGCCGCAGCCTATGCAGTCGTCCAGCGTGTCGCGCAGTTTCTTGAGTTGCGCCATGCGCTCGTCCAGGTCGGCGCGCCAGGCGGCCGACAGGCGTTCCCAGTCCGCGCGGCTGGGCGCGGCCTTCGCGGGCAGGGTGGCGAGGGCGGCTTCGATGTCGGCCAGTGCGATGCCTACGCGCTGCGCCACGCGCACAAAGGCCACGCGCCGCAGCATTTCGCGTGCATAGCGACGCTGGTTGCCTTCGGTGCGGGTGCTGCTGATCAGGCCCTTGGTTTCATAAAAGTGCAGGGTGGATACCGCCACGCCGCTGCGGCGCGCCATGTCGCCGACCGAAAGTGTGGGGAAGATGCCGGCCTGTTCCAGTTCCGTGCCCATGGGAATCCTTTTTGCAAATAGTGCTTGACCTCAACTTTACTTGAGGTTCCAGACTCGGGGTTTCGCAAGCCATTTCGGCCTATTTCAAAGGAGTTGTCTCATGCCAGGTGAATCTTCAAGCCCCGCATCCACGTCCGTGTTCCGCATCGACAAATTTGTGGTGCCTTCGCAATCGATCTCCGCGTTTGTCGAGCGCATCCACCATGTCCAGCGCATGCTGGGCGCTCTGCCGGGCTGCCTGCAAAAACATGTGCTGACCCAGACCGGTGACAGCAGCGAATTTGACGTGGTGACGGTGGTCGAATGGGCCAGCGCCGACGCTGTCGCCGCGGCCCAGGCCGTCATGCAACAGCAGCTTGCCAGCGAGGGCTTTGACATCCAGGCTTTCAGGAAGAAGCTGGGGGTGCGTGGGGATTCGGGGATGTACCACGAGGCTTGAGCTTCAGGCGCGGATCAGCCCTTGGTCGCGCCGAAGCGCTGCCGCAACTGCGTGGTAGCCCTTGCCGTCCCCCTGAAACAAAAAAGCGACCCGAGGGTCGCTTTGTTTCGCGGGCCCACGGCTTACCAGGGCAGGGCGTCACCCATATGGAAGAAGCCGCCGCTGGGGCCTTCGGCCGGCAAGGTGGCCAGGCGCACGCTGGTCTTGGCGCCGTCTTCCACATTCATGGGTGCTGAAGGGCCGCCCATTTCCGTGTGCACCCAACCGGGATGAGCCGAGTTGACTTTCACGCTGCTGTCCTTGAGCTCATAGGCCAGCTGCACGGTATACGAGTTCAGCGCCGTCTTCGAGGTGTCGTAGGCCGTCGACTTCATTTCATAAATCGGCGACGCCGGGTCGGAATGCAGGGTCAGCGAACCCAGGATGCTGGCCAGGTTGACGATACGGCCGGCCGGCGCTTTTTTCAGCAGCGGCAGCAACGCCTGCGTCAGCGCCACCGGGGCGAAGAAGTTCGTCTCCATGGTGTCGCGCAGCACTTTCTCGGGCAGGGTAGCCGCGGTGTAAGGATGGCTCACGCCGGGCTCGCCTTCCAGGAAAACGCCCGCATTGTTCACCAGGATGTCCAGCCGGCCGGCCCGTGCCTGGAAAAAGTCCGTAGCCCTGGCGCGGTCGGCCGGCTTGGTCGCGTCAAACACGATGGACTCGGCCGTCACGCCGTCGGCCTTCAATTTGGCCACGGCATCAACGCCCGCCTGTTCGCTGCGCACGCCGATCACCGGCAGAATGCCGAGCTTGCCAAGCTGCCTGGCGGTTTCAAAGCCCAGGCCGCGGTTGCCGCCGGTGATAAAGGCGATTTGGGTATTCAAAGGTGTGCTCATGCCGTTCTCTATGCTTTCAAGGATGGTTGGGTAGGTCCGCTCGGCGCCGGCACGCGTTCAAAAGAAAGAAGCACGGCCGGCTTGCCGTGCATGGCAACTGGGGCCGGGCCGCGGCTTCATAAGGGCACGGTTTTTGAATTCACTGTTGCGGGTGGGCCAACAATGGCGATGTATCCCTCTGGAAGAGGGAGCAAGAAATCCCGGCTAGGGGAGGGTTAGCGCCCGCAGTACGTGCTCAGGCGTGGCCGGCGCCTCCAGCACCACAGTCCGTCCCGGGTGCGCCGACGAGATCGCATCCCGCAAGGCCTCATACACACTGATCGCCAGCATCAGCGGCGGCTCGCCCACGGCCTTGCTGCCGAAGACGTTGTCTTCGCGGTTCGGTTCCGGCCACAAATCGATCTTGAAATGTTCCGGTACGTCGCCGGTCGCGGGAATCTTGTAGGTGCTGGGCGCATGCGTGCTCAGCAGGCCCTTGTCGTTCCACACCAGTTGCT
>NZ_JBFUBY010000171.1:0-9275 GCF_056405515.1 Polaromonas sp. P1_G2 | reverse complement strand
GAATTATTGAATTGATGCAAACTACGCCCTTCAAACTGCACTCACCAGGAGTCAAACCCCATGCCATCCGCCCCCAAGGTCACGATCTACCACAACCCCCAATGCGGCACCTCGCGCAATGTGCTGGCGCTGATCCGCAATGCCGGCATTGAGCCGGACATCATTGAATACCTCAAGACCCCGCCCACGCGCGAAACGCTGCGAGAGCTGATTGCGCAGATAGGCGTGCCGGTCCGTGACGTGGTGCGGCAAAAGGAAGCTGTCTATCAGGAGCTCGGCCTGGACGGGCAGGGCGATGAGGCGCTGGTGGACGCCATGCTGGCCCACCCCATCCTGATCAACCGGCCTATCGTGGTCACGCCGCTGGCCACGCGCCTGTGCCGTCCTTCGGAGGCGGTGCTCGACATCCTGCCGCTGCCGCAGCGCAGCGCCTTCAGCAAGGAAGACGGCGAACAGGTCATCAATGAGCGCGGCGAGCGCATCACGCGGCCTTAGTCCCGACCGTTATTGCCTTGCCCCAGCGCGCGGGCCCGCGCGCTGTTGTTTCCCCACGGATTTCCCTTCCGTTTCCTCCCCGGCCTGTGGCTTTCCAGCCACTTCTCCAGGCCTGCCGCGGCGTGTCACACAACTGCCATTGAACTGACACGAACGCGTCACCCCCCACTCCCAGAATCTCGTCATGACCAGCATGACTGAGCACCCGATGGGACTCCACTCACAGACACATGACAGGCAGGACGCCAGCGCGGCCCGCAGCCTGGGCGCCGGCATCCAGGATTTGAACAAGCAGTGCCTGCGCATCCTGCGCTGCACGGCCCAGGCCCTGGCCAACAGTCCCGGCGGCCTGCGCTTCAAGGCCGGCACCCGGCCCTGGCTGGAAGGGTTGTCGAACGCGCGGCCGGCGTTGATGGCCGGGCTGGGGCGGCGCGGCAAGGCGGTTTCGCTGGCCGCTGGTGATTGAGTGTCGAAGCCCCTTGATGGGGCTTTTTTACAGGCGGAAAAACCGCGAGTCCGAGTGAGTAAGTGAGTAAGTGAGTGAGCTTGCTGAAGCTGGTCAAAACCGAAGTTGTCGAGACACAGGAAACAAGGAGTTAGCCATGAAAGAACTGCCCAATCCCACCTTTGCATTGTCGCCCGTCGCAATGCCACGGGGGTCACTTCATCAAAGCGGTCATGCTGTCGGTCCAGCCGCTGTTCAAAGGGCTCCCGTGGGGAAAATCTCGGTCAGCTGGGCCCGGCACCAGGACGAGGTCCGGCAGGCGCAACGCCTGAGGTACCAGGTCTTCGCGCTCGAGATGGGCGCCACGCTGTCCAAGACGCTGCCCGGCCACGACGTGGACCTGTTTGACGACTACTGCGAACACCTGCTGGTGCGCGATGCCGACAGCCAGGAAGTCATAGGCACCTACCGCGTGCTCACGCCGACCCAGGCCAAGCGCGTGGGCAGCACCTACAGCGACACCGAATTCGACCTGACGCGGCTGCGCGCGCTGCGCGAGCGCATGGTCGAGCTGGGTCGCAGCTGCGTGCACGCCGACCACCGCCACGGCGGCGTCATCCTGGCGTTGTGGGGCGCGCTGGCCGAGTTCATGTCGCGCAACCAGCTTGACACCATGATCGGCTGCGCCAGTATCCCGATGCAGCACAACGGCGTGTCCAACGGCCACGCGGCCGCCAGCATCTGGCGCCAGGTGCGCGAGACGCACCTGGCCGCCATCGAGTACCGCGTCACGCCGCGCCTGGCCCTGCCCGTGGAGAAGCTCGACGACACGCTGGACGTGGAGCCGCCCGCGCTGATCAAGGGTTACCTTCGCCTGGGCGCCAAGGTGCTGGGCGCGCCGGCCTGGGATCCTGATTTCAACTCGGCCGACCTGCCCATGATGATGCGCATCGCGGACCTGCCGCCGCGCTACCTCAAGCATTTCTCCGGCAAACCGCTGCCGGGCAACGCCACGGAGGCCTGATGCGAAGCATGTTTGACGCCATGGGGGCGCTGGGCAACGGGTTCGGCGGGGGCGGTGACGACCACGACGATGACGACTCGCTGCGCAAGCGCTACCGCACCATCTTCATCTCCGACATCCACCTGGGCACGCCCGGCTGCCAGGCGGCGGCCCTGCTGGATTTCCTCAAGGCCCATCCCAGCGACAACCTCTACCTGGTGGGCGACATCGTGGACGGCTGGCAGCTGCGCCGCCGCTGGTACTGGCCGCAATCGCACAACGACGTGGTGCAGAAGCTGCTGCGCCGCGCCCGCAAGGGCTGCCGCATCATCTACGTGCCTGGCAACCACGATGAGTTTGCGCGTGAATTTATCGGCAACCAGTTCGGCGGCATCGAGGTCATCGATGAAGCCGTGCACACCACCGCCGACGGCCGCCAGTTGTGGATCATCCACGGCGACTACTTCGACGCGGTGGTGCAGTGCGCCAAGTGGCTCGCCTACGTGGGCGACAACCTGTATGAATTCACGCTCAAACTCAACCGCCACCTGAACAGCCTGCGCGCCCGCATGGGGCTGCCCTACTGGTCGCTGTCGGCCTACCTGAAACAAAAGGTCAAGAGCGCGCTCAACTACGTCACCGACTTTGAAGAAGCGGTCGCCAACGAGGCGCGCCGGCGCGGCCACCAGGGCGTGGTCTGCGGCCATATCCACCGCGCCGAGATGCGCGACATCAACGGCGTGCTGTATTGCAACGACGGCGACTGGGTGGAAAGCCGCACCGCGCTGGTCGAAAACTTCGACGGCACGCTGGAGCTGGTGCACTGGGCGCCGGCCCACGAAACGCAGGGCCGCGGCCACGCCGCTTCCACGGTGGTCGCATGAGGATCGCCCTGGTCACCGACGCCTGGCAACCGCAGGTCAACGGCGTCGTCACCACGCTGGTGGAATTGGTGCGCGAGCTCGCGGAACTCGGCCACCAGGTGGAGGTGATACACCCCAACCTCTTCAAGACACGGCCTTGCCCGGGTTATGCCGGCATCGACCTGGCGGTGCGCCCCAAGCGGGGGCTGACCGAAAAGCTCGACGCTTTCCAGCCCGAAGCCATCCACATTGCGACCGAGGGCCCGCTGGGCTGGGCGGCGCGCGGCTATTGCCTCAAGCGCGGCCTGCGTTTCACCACGGCCTTCCACACCAAATTCCCCGAAATCCTGCATGCGGCGCTCAAGATCCCGCTGTCCTGGGGTTACGCGCTGTTCCGCCATTTCCACAGACCTTCGTCGGGCGTGATGGTGCCCACCCAGGGCGTGCTGCGCATGCTGGAAGAACGCGGCTTCAAGAACCTGCGCGGCTGGACGCACGGCGTGGACACGGATCTCTTCAGCTTCGAACCGCAGCCGCGCCTGCACCCGCCCATGGGCACGCTGCTGCGTCCGGTGTCGCTGTTTGTGGGCCGGGTGTCGTATGAGAAAAACATCGAGTCCTTCCTCAAGCTGGACATCCCGGGCACCAAGGTGGTGTGCGGCGTGGGCCCGCTCGAAGAGTCGCTCAAGCAGCGTTATCCCCAGGTCCGCTGGATGGGCGTGCTGGCCCGGGACGAACTGGCCAAGGTCTACGCCGCGGCTGACGTGTTTGTGTTTCCCAGCCGGTCGGAAACCTTCGGCCTGGTGATGCTCGAAGCCATGGCCGCCGGCACGCCGGTGGCGGCCTATCCGGTCGACGGCCCGCTGGAAGTGCTGGGAAAAACCGACGGAAGCTGTCACGGCGGTGTCATGAACGAAGATTTGCAACAAGCTTGTTACGGTGCGCTGGCCGTGCCGCGCCATGAAGCGCGGCAGCGCGCGCTGGACTTCAGCTGGAGCCATGCGGCGCAATTGTTCGAGTCTTTCCTGGTAATTGCGGGTAAAAACAGCGCCCAACTCAACCCCGACATCAGCAAGGGCAGTACTTGCCAGCCTTTTCAGGCCGGTGCACCATCAGTCAAAAGTACTGTCACGCCACTGTCATGAAACACGTCAACACTGTGACTTGTTACTAATGACACGTAAATGCCTTGTTGATGCCCACTTCACCCGCCTCGGTGGCCGCTGCCGCGCCAAGCGTCCAGTTCCTGGACCGCGACCACAGCATTCTTGCTTTCAATGAGCGGGTGCTGGACTGGGCCAAGCGCCCCGACGTGCCGCTACTGGAGCGGCTGCGGTTTTTGTGCATTGTGTCGTCCAACCTCGACGAGTTTTTTGAAGTCCGCACCGCACCCCACCTGACGGCGGCGCAGGCCGGTGAGCAAAAAGCGCCTTATTCGGTGCAGTCTTTCAAGGCCTTGTCGGCCGCCGCGCACGACATGGTGGCGCGCCAGTACTCCCTCTATAACGATGACCTGCTGCCGGCCTTTGAGCGCCAGGGCATACGCGTGGTCTCGCACGGTGAGCGCAACCCGGCCCAGCGGCGCTGGGTGAAGGAGTATTTCGAGCGGGAAGTGCGGCCGCTGCTGATCCCGGTCGGGCTGGATCCGTCGCACCCGTTCCCGCAGGTGGCCAACAAGTCGCTCAACTTCATCGTGCGCCTGGGCGGCCACGACGCTTTCGGCCGCGAGAACGACATCGCCATCGTCAAGGTGCCGCGGGTGTTGCCGCGGCTGATCCACATGCCGACGCGCGGCCACCACAAGGAAGACCGCCTGTTCGTGTCGCTCTCCAGCGTGATACGCGCGCACCTGGCCGAGCTGTTTCCCGGCCGCGAGGTCGGGCAGTTTTCGCAGTTCCGCGTCACCCGCCATTCCGACCTGGCGGTCGACGAGGACGACGTCAAGAACCTGCGCACCGCCCTGCGCCAGGGCCTGGAGCAGCGCCACTACGGCCAGGCCGTGCGCCTGGAGGTGTCGGCGGGCTGCTCGGAATACCTGGCCAACTTCCTGCTGAAGCAGTTCAACCTGCCTTCACTGGCGCTGTACCGCGTGCACGGCCCGGTAAACCTGGTGCGGCTGACGCAACTGGTGGACCTGGTCAACGACCCCAAGCTGCTGTTCCCCAGTTATCGCCCCTGCTACCCGACGCAGTTGCTGCCCGGCCAGTCCTTCTTTGAGCGGCTCAAGCAGGGCGACGTGTCCATCCACCAGCCCTTCGAGAGTTTTGAGGGCGTGCTCGCCTTCCTGCGCGAGGCCGTCAACGATCCGCAGGTGCTGGCGATCAAGCAGACGATTTACCGCACCGGTGCCGATTCGGAACTCATGGTGCTGCTGCGCGAAGCCGTGCGGCGCGGCAAGGAAGTGACTGTGGTGGTGGAGCTCAAGGCGCGCTTTGACGAAGAGGCCAACATCAACTGGGCGGAGATGCTGGAATCGATAGGCGCGCAGGTGGTCTACGGCGTGGTGGGCCTGAAGACCCACGCCAAGATGCTGCTGGTGACGCGCCGCGAAGGCCGGCACCTGGTACGTTATGCGCATCTTTCCACCGGCAATTACAACCCGCGCACGGCGCGCCTCTACACCGACCTGAGCTACCTGACGGCCGACCCGCTGACGACGGCCGACATCGACAACGTCTTCGTGCACCTGGCCAGCCAGAGCCGCCTGCCCAAGCTGCACCACCTGCTGCTGGCCCCGTTCCAGTTGCACCACAAGCTGATCGCCAAAATCGACGCGCTGGGTGAAGCCGCTCTGCAGGGCAAGGACACGCGCCTGGTCGCCAAGATGAACGCATTGACCGACGAGGACCTGATGCTGGCGCTGGTGAGGGCAGGGCAGCGCGGCGTGAAGATAGACCTGATCGTGCGCGGCGCCTGCATGCTGCCGGCGCAAGTCCCCGGCGTGACCGACAACATCCGCGTGCGTTCCGTCATCGGCCGCTTTCTCGAGCATTCGCGCGTCTTCTACTTCCGCTGCGCGGAGGAGGAAACGCTGCTGCTCTCCAGCGCCGACTGGATGAACCGCAACATGCTGCGCCGGGTGGAGCTGGCCTGGCCGGTGACCGACCCGGTGCTGCGCCGGCGCATCATCGACGAATGCCTGGTGGCCTACCTGCACGACGGGCGCGATGCCTGGGACCTGCAGCCCGACGGCAGCTACCTGCGCGTGAGCCCGCAGGGCGACCTGCCGCGCCACGGCGCGCAAGCGGCCCTGATGGCCCGCTACACCGCCCCCCAACACCAGGACAAATGACATGGACCTCATCTTGTGGCGTCATGCGGAAGCGGAAGACTGGCCAGAAGGTGATCCACAGGCAGGCAGCGACCTGGAGCGCTCGCTCACGGCACGCGGCGAGAAGCAGGCGGCCCGCATGGCCAACTGGCTGGACCGCCAGCTGCCCGAAGGCGCGCGCATCTTCGTGAGCCCGGCGCGCCGCTGCGAGCAGACCGCGCTGGCGCTGGGGCGCAAATACAAGATCAGGAACGAACTCGCGCCCGATGCCACGGCCGCGCAGTTGCTGGAACTGGTGCAGTGGCCGACCGCCAAGTCGCCCATCCTGGTGGTGGGCCACCAGCCCATCCTCGGCGAAACCATCGCGCAGCTGCTGGGCCYGCAGGCCAGCGATTGTCCCGTCAAGAAGGGTGCGCTCTGGTGGCTGCGCAGCCGCGACCGCGAGGGCCACAACCAGACCGTGGTGGTGACGGTGCAGTCGCCGGAAGTGCTCTGAACTGGCGTGCGGGCCGGCATCGCGAGGAAAGCATCTCCCTCGCGCTCGCTCTTGTCTCGCGGATGCATCATGTGGCCGTTGCGACCATGCCGGCGGACAAAAAACCGACCCGGGATAGCCAAATTCTCTTGATGCCAAGGCTATAGTGCAAGTACCGAACCCGCTCCCCGGCCTGGTCCAGCAAGCGGAAACCTGATAGCGCCGCTCAAGTCAAACGTTAAGGAGCATTCCTCAATGTCGATCGTCACGCCTCGTATTCCGTTGTTCGCTGTAGCCGCCGCGCTCTTTTGGAATGCGGCCCACGCGCAGGCTGACTGCGAAGCCGCGTGGCAGGAGGCGAAGTCACTGCCAAACTCTGCATCCGCTGCGCGCCTTGAGCAGTCGCGACGGAACTGCCTTCGGGATACGACCTATCTATCTCGCCTTGGCAGAAAGTACTTTGAGTTGGGTGACGTAGAAAAGGCGCGCGCAATTACTACCGCCGGGCTCCAAATCGATCCACGTCACGAAGGCCTGCTGTTCGGCCTGGGTGACATCCACCTTCGACAGTCTCGGCTGGGGGACGCCAAAGCAGTCGCAACGCGCCTCATTGAGTTTCATCCGAACTCTCACGGCGGGCCGTATCTTATGCAGCGGGTCTTGATGGATTCGAAGCAATTTTCGGAGGCCATCAAATACGGCGACCTGGCGATTTCCAAATCAAACGGGCAGATAGTTGTGCTCTACCTGAACAATGCTGTCGCTGCCTACCATGCCGCGCAAGATGCACTTTGCGTTCGGTATGCGCAGGAGGCGATTGATCGCGATCCGGCTGTACTGCGCCAAGCTTGGGGAATGAATGAAGCGATATACGCCCTGGATAGATCAAAGCGCTTTCCGGAGGCGCTCGCTCTCGCCAAGCGACGGAAGGCTGCTGACCCAAGGTGGTCGGAGGATGAGGCATTTGTCAAGATTCTCCGGGTCATGGGAGTTGCCCAATGAAGTACGCCGACGTGCCTTTTAACTTGTCAATCGACGCAGGCCCACAACCGCAGGCTGCGGCTTCGCCGCGTGTATTGGTGGTCCGGCCATCTTCACGTTAGACGCCGATGAGCGACGACATTGCAGAATTACTGGCTCAAGAGGATCTTCGGGGCTGCCGTCGGTGCCGGCAGTTCTTTGGTCCGATGTATGGTTCGCTCAAGCGCGAGAGCGCCGACTCGCTGTTCTCGCCAAGATCAGTTCGGGTCATGGTCGATCGTATCGCCGGTGAGGATGCCGGCACCTACTTCGAATGCTATGAGTGCGAAAGCAAACGCCGGCGTAAGCGAGTGGTGTTCTATTCGGTCCTCGCCGCCATCGTGGCTATCGCACTGCTATTCCGAGAGTTCAGCTCGGGCCGCTTGGGAGTGCCATGGTGAGCAGCGCTGAGTCGGAGGGCGTTCCCCGGTAAGGCGGGTCATGCCTCCCCTTATCTCAAACGTCAGGTCGTAAACTCGTCACACAATGATCGTTCCTCATCGAAAACCCCAGGTTTGCGTACTCGGCAGCGCCGAGCCCGGTTCCAGCGCCTACGAGCTCGCCGGCGAGGCCGGCGAGGCGCTGGCCAAACTGGCCATCACCGTGGTGAGCGGATGCGGCAGCCCCGCAACCCGGGTTGCTGCCGAGCGCGCCATTCAGGCGAACGGCCTGGTGCTCAGCATCGTGCCTCCAGATGAGATGCCTGGGCCGGATTGGCCCGCCACGGTGGTGCTGCCCTGTGGCATGGGGGACGCCCGCAATCTGTTGATGGCCCTTGCCGGCGATGCCTGTATCGTCATCGGCGGCCGCGCGGGCACCAAATCCGAGGTTCACCTGGCCTGGCTGCACAAACGGCCGCTGCTTCCGCTGGTCGGCTGCGGCGGGTGGTCCGATGAACTGCCGTCCAACCCTCCCGACGAGCGAGCGAACTCCCCGATCCTGCCGTGGAGCACCATCGCTGAGTTGCAGGAAAATCTGCGCAGTCTTGGATTGGTCAAGAGTGCGGCTTGACTTGGGGAACTGGTCCGCCAAGCGGGAGGCGGACTGCAAGGGAGCATTGCGGGGTTTCAACTGCAGGAGCTAGCTTCGCTGCAGAATGTCGTGATCCGGGTCATTTACACTTTAGGCGCCGCCAGGAGTGCCCATGCCAGATCAAAAGCTTGAAGGTGGTTGCCAATGCGGAGCAGTCCGCTACCGCATCTCAGGGAATCCGGTGATGGCTGCATTCTGCCACTGCACCATGTGCCGGCGAGCCAATGCGGCGCCGGCAGTCGCCTGGGCAATGTATGAGCTCTCCCAGGTCTCGTTTCTCGCGACGCCACCCACGATCTATGAATCATCGCCGGGTGCAAAGCGCGGTTTCTGSGCTCACTGCGGGACGCAGATCTGCTTCACGGCAGAGTACATCCCAGGGCTCATYGACCTGACGATCGGCAGCCTCGATGAACCAAGCCTGGTTCCTCCCACTTTTCACTACTGGGAGTCCAAGCGCTTGCCCTGGCTTCACGTCGCGGACCAATTGCCTCGCTATCCTGAGTTTCCTCCCCAATGAGCAGGCGCTAAGCAGAATGACGTCAGCCACAACATGAAGATCGGTCAAGCCATCATTCGCGTGATCCTATGGCTCTCAGGTGCAGGTGCACTTGCCCTGATTGTCGCCACCGGCTATTACGCCAACGAAGTCAGGGTTGCGAGAGCTGCGA
>NZ_JBFUBY010000170.1:0-11549 GCF_056405515.1 Polaromonas sp. P1_G2 | reverse complement strand
GAGTTTAGCCGGACCCCGCTTGGCTCGAGCACCGCAGGTTGCCCGTAGCGAAGCGTAGGGACCCAGACTGCGGGTCGCCTTTTCTTTGGTGACTTTCTTTTGGCGAAGCAAAAGAAAGTTACTTGCTGCCGGGCAACCCCCGGCCAGCAGATCTTAGAGGAGGGCGAGGCGCGCAAGCCGGCGCAAGACCCCGGCCAATCAAACCGGCCAAACCACCCCTTTGTCATTAAGAATCGCATCCAAAGGAATGTCATGGGGCTCGGGTTCCATATCCGGCAACCAGCCGTTCGTATACCCCAACCCCACAGTAAACGGCCTCGGCTGCAGCGTCGCCAGCGTCCGGTCATAAAACCCCCCGCCATAACCCAGCCGGTAACCCCCCGGCCCATACCCCACGCAGGGCACAAACAGCAGGGTCGGGACAATCACCTCGGTGTCCTTGGGTTTGGGGATGCCGTAAGCATCTTCTTCCATCGGGCAGCCGGGGTACCAGGCATGGAAGGTCAGGGTTTTGTGCAGCTTGTTGACCACCGGCAGGCCGATTTTGCGGGGCGAGCGGGCCGCGATACTTTCGGTGGCGAGCTGGGCGGTCTCCACCTCGGCCAGTGCCGGGTTTGACGAAGAATCCTGACTCAGGATCGCGTCTTCCTGCCATCGGTACAGCGCGGGAAGCGGGTCAAACTCCCCTTTGATGGGCCAATAGGCACCAATCACCTCATGGGTGGAACCGACCAGCCAGATGCGCATCACACGCTGCAGCAGGTCGGCGCGCTCCAGGCGGTCTGGCATGTTCAGTCGCGCTTCGACCAGCGCCTTGCGAGTACTTAATTTGTCCATAATGTCCCAGATGCTATACAAATTTCTTATCAACCCCCTGCGGGCGGCGGCACTGGCGCCTGTTTTGGGCGCACTGGCCTCTCTCGCGCTGCTGGCCCCGGCCGCGGCGCAGGCGCCCGCCAGCGCGGGCGACAACGTGATCATCGAGATGAACAAGGCCTTCAAGCGCGGCGACAGGGGCCGGCTGGCACAGTTGCTGCCGCAGGCCCGCGGCCATGCGCTGGAGCCCTGGGCTGCCTACTGGGAGCTCAAGTTGCGCCTGGGCGAGGCCGGCCCGCAGGAGGTGCAGGACTTCTTCAGCCGCTACGCCGGCACCTACCAGGAAGACCGCCTGCGCAACGACTGGCTGCTGCTGCTGGGCCAGCGCCGCGACTGGGCAGGTTTTGCCGCTGAATACCCCAACTACAGAATGAACGACGACAAGGAGGTGCGTTGCTACGCGCTGCTGGTTGAACACCTGAAAAATCCGGTGGCGGATGCGCGCCTGGCCGATGAGGTGAAGAAAAACTGGTATGCGCAGCGCGAGGCCGACGACGGCTGCAATTCGGCCGCCGAGCGGCTGGTAGGCACCAAAAACCTCAAGCCGCAGGACGCCTGGGTCAAGGCCCGGCTGGCCACCGAAGCCAACCGCCCGCGCTCGGCGGCAGCCGCCGTGCAGATCGTCGCCCCGGATGCCACGGGCATGGTCAACGACCTCAACGCCAGCCCCATCAAGTTCCTGGCCGGCAAGCACCTCGCCCTGAGCAAGTCGCGGCGCGAAATCATCACGCTGGCGCTGATCAAGATGGCGATCAGCGACATCGAGGGTGCGGCCTTCCAGCTGGAAAACAAATGGGGCATGCAGCTGAACACCGAAGAGCGGAACTGGGTCTGGGGCGTGATAGGCCGGCAGGCAGCCACGCGCCTGGGCGCCACCCCGGCCGGCGACGCGCTGCAGTACTTTGCCAACGTCACCAAGGACACCGACCTCAGCGACGACATGCTGGGCTGGAAAGTCCGGGCGGCATTGCGCGCGGGCACACAGCCCAACTGGACGCTGGTGCTGGCGGCCGTCAACGCCATGAGCGAGGACGCGCGCAAGGACCCGACCTGGAGCTATTGGAAGGCGCGCGCGCTGCTGGCCACCGCACCGCCGGATGCGGCGCCCAAGCCCGTCGTCGTGGCCACCACGCCCGGCGTGGCGCAGACCATCCCCACCGGCATCACGATTTCGCCGCAGCGCGCCGAGGCCCTGGCCATGTTGCAGTCCTTCGCATCGGTGCGTGGCTTTTATGAGCAGCTGGCGCTCGAGGAAATTGGCCAGAAGATCACCGTGCCGGCCAAGCCCGCGCAGCTGACGCCTGAAGAAAAAGAAACCGCGCGGCTCAATCCGGGCCTGAACSGCCTGAACCGCGCCGCCTACGCCATCGCCATCGGCCTGCGCCCCGAAGGCTCGCGCGAGTGGAACTACAGCACCAACCTGCACCAGCGCGGCGGCATGGGCGACCGCGATCTGCTGGCCGCCGCCCAGTTCGCCTGCGACCGCCAGATCTGGGACCGCTGCATCAACACCAGCGAGCGCACCAAGGGCGAGATCGATTTCGAGCAGCGCTTCCCGATGCCCTTCCGTGAAACGGTGACCAAGCGCGCCCAGTCCATCAGCCTGGACCCGGCTTACGTCTATGGCCTGATCCGCCAGGAAAGCCGCTTCATCATGGACGCGCGCTCCGGCGTGGGCGCCTCGGGCCTGATGCAGGTCATGCCCGCCACGGCGCGCTGGACCGCCAAAAAAATCGGCCTGGAAGGCTTCACACAAGAGCAGCTCAACGACCGCGACACCAACATCGCGATCGGCACGGCCTACCTCAAGTTCGCGCTGGACGACTTCAACGGCTCCATGCCCATGGCCGCGGCCGCCTACAACGCCGGGCCAGGCCGGCCGCGCACCTGGCGCAACGGGCCGGTGCTGGACGGGGCCATCTGGGCCGAGAGCATCCCCTTCAGTGAAACACGCGACTACGTGAAAAAAGTGCTGTCCAACACCACCAGCTACGCGGCCCTCCTGACGGGGCGGCCGCAATCGCTGAAAGCCAGGTTGAGCACTGTGGGGCCGCGCGATGCGGCGCAGCCCGAGCCTTACAAGGACTTGCCTTAAACCTCAGGCAGGATAGACCGCGCCGAGAACCCGGAGGCCGCGCGCGCCCGTCACGCTGGGCAGGTTGCCGGGCCGGCCCAGCACCAGCTGCCGCGCCAGCCACGCAAACGCCGCCGCCTCCACCTGCAGCGGCGGCAGGCCGTGCTGGTCGGAGGTGCTGACACGCAGCGAGGGCAAACCGGCCTGCAGGCGCGCCAGCAAGTGGCTGTTGAAAGCGCCGCCRCCGCAGACGATCAGCGACTCGCTGCCTTTGCCATAAGCATCGACGCCCAGGATGCAGGCCCTGGCGGTGAACTCGGTCAAGGTGTTCTGGATGTCCTCGGGCCGCTCGGCCGCAAACGGCTGGAGCTTGCCCGTCAGCCACTCCAGGCTGAACAGGTCGCGGCCCGYGCTTTTGGGAATCGGTTGCGAAAAATATGGTTCGGCCAGCAGGCTGTCCAGCAGCGCGGGCAGCAGCGTGCCGCTGGCCGCCCAGGCGCCGCCGGCGTCATAGGGCTGGCCGGTATGCTGCCGGCACCAGGCGTCCATCAGCGCATTGCCCGGCCCGCAGTCAAAGCCCAGTACCGGCGAGCTCGCCGCCTTCGGCAGCACGCTAAGATTGGAAATACCGCCCAGGTTGAGCACGCACACCGCGCTATCCTCACGGCCGAAGACGCCCTGGTGGAAAGCCGGCACCAGCGGCGCGCCCTGGCCGCCCGCCGCCACGTCGCGGCTACGGAAATCCGCGCCTACGGTAATGCCGGTGAGCTCGGCCAGCAGGGCCGGGTTGTTGAGCTGCAGCGTATAGCCCGCGCCGGCGGGCTCGTTTGATGTTCTTTGCGGCTGGTGCCGCACGGTCTGGCCGTGTGCGCCTATGGCCTTGATGTCCAGGGGCGAGATGTGTTGCTTCGCGGCCTGGGCCAGCAGCGCGGCGACGACCTTGGCATAGACCGCTGCGACCTGGTTGCCGGCCAGGGAGGCACGATGCAGTTCGTTGTGGGTAGGTGTGTTGAGCGCCAGCAGTTCGGCGTGGAAGGCATCGCTGAAAGCTTCGGTCGCGGCGGCAAGGACGCGCGGCTTGTCGCCCTCAAACACCACGAGCACCCCGTCGGCACCGTCGAGAGAGGTGCCTGACATCAGGCCAATGTAGTAATCAAGCATAAGGCTATTCTGCCGCAGTGCGTTCCCCTACCAGTAGGGGCCGCGGAACCGGCTTTGCCGGGCCGCAGGCGCAGCGGCCCCCTCGGGGGGAAGGAAGCTACACGAAGTGAGCGACCGTGGGGGCGATTTATTCAGCGCGAGTCTGGGTGATGGTGGCAGCAGCCAGCAACTGCGTCTTCACGCCAGCCGCACGCTCCCTGAACAGCGGCATGGACGCCGCGGCGACGGGAATGGTCTCGCTTTGCTTGGCGATCATCATCGGGTCCTGGTGCACGCCGTTGACACGGAATTCGWAATGCAGGTGCGGGCCGGTGGCCCAGCCGGTGCTGCCGACGAGACCAATGGTCTGGCCCTGGCTCACGTTTTGGCCTTTTTGCACCATGAGTTTGCTCAGGTGGGCATAGACGGTCTCGTGGCCGTTGCGGTGCCGGACGAAAACCACATTGCCGTAGCCGTTCTGCACGCCGGAGAACTCGACCACGCCGTCGCCCACGGTGCGCGCGGGTGTGCCGGTGGGTGACGCGAAGTCGGTGCCCAGGTGGGCGCGCCACTTTTGCAGGATGGGGTGAAAGCGCATCGAAAAGCCGCTGCTGATGCGCGAGAACTCGACCGGCGAGCTCAGGTAGGCGCGGCGCAGGCTCTGGCCGTCGAGGGTGTAGTAGCCGCCCTTGTTGGCGGCGCCGGCGGCGTCCAGGCCCGGGGGCTGGAACCACATGGCCTGGTAGGCCTTGCCGGCATTGACGAATTCGGCCGACAGCACGCGGCCGGTGCGCAGCGGCTCGCCGTCGGCTTCCAGGGATTCATAGACCACGTTGAAGCGGTCGCCCTTGCGCAGCGCGCGGCGGAAATCGATGTCGCTGGAGAAGATTTCGGCGATTTGCACGGCCACGCCGTCGGGGATGCGGGCATCGTCGGTGGCGGCGAACAGCGAGGTCTGGATGCTGCCGCTTGAGAGGCGCGCGGTGGCGACGTAAGGCGCGGTTTCAATGCGCGACGTGAAGCCGGCGGCGCCGCGCTCGACGACCAGGCGCTTGAACATGGTTTCATCGTCGGTGGGCCAGCGCATGCTGAGTTTGAGCAGTTGCTGGCTGTCGCTGGCTTCGGCGGTCACGTTCTTGCCGGCGCGGCCCATGAGCAGGGTGCGTGCATTGGCGTCGCTGCGCAAAAAGGCGGCGGCGGCGCTGTCGTCGATGTTCAGGCGCTTGAGCAGGGAATCGGCGGTGTCGCTGCTGCGCGTGCTTTCGGTTCGGAACAGCTTGAAGCGGAAATCGATCAGCGAATCGGTCTGGGCCTGGGTCGGCAGGGATTCCACCGCTTCAAGCACCTGGCGTACCGGCAGGTCGGCGGCGTCGGGCGCCATGGGCGCCACACCGAAGGCGGTGACGCCTGTGCCCAGCAGCAGCACAGCGAGGCTGGCGGCAAGCCGTTTGGGGTGGCGGCGAAGGCTGTGGGCGACGGGAAGCAGTATCTGGGAAGGGGTTGGCAGTTTCAAGACAAAATTCCCAACAAAAATGCATCGAGCGCTGCGGAGCGCCGGACTGCTGTATAAAACATGGAGAGCTTTGATGGCCAGCCCTGGTTGAGGGGTGGGGCCTGAGCCATCCAGACGATGTGGTTCCTGATCAGCAATTTGCAGGCCAACTAAAATGGCCCGCTGGATGCAGGAGAGCCGCCAGTATATCTGTCGGACAATCCCCCGACATGTGAAAAACCCTTATGAATCAAGCGCTTGTTACAAAATTCCCCGTCACCGACCGTGTAAAGATGGCCCTCCAGACCACCCTGCGCGGCTGTGAAGAACTCATTCCGGAAAACGATTGGATACAAAAACTGGCCAAATCCGAGGCCACCGGCGTCCCGCTGCGCATCAAGCTGGGCCTGGACCCGACCGCGCCTGACATTCATGTCGGCCACACCGTGGTGCTGAACAAAATGCGTCAGCTCCAGGATCTGGGCCATACAGTCATTTTTCTTATAGGCGACTTCACCAGCCTGATCGGTGACCCCTCGGGCCGCAACAGCACGCGCCCGCCGCTCACGCCCGAACAAATCAAAGTCAACGCCGAAACCTACCGCGCGCAGGCCGACAAGATCCTCGACCCCTCCAGGACCGAGCTGCGCTACAACAGCGAATGGAGTGAGCCGCTGGGCGCCACCGGCATGATCCAGCTGGCCTCGCGCTACACCGTGGCCCGCATGATGGAGCGCAACGACTTCAACGACCGCTTCAAGGCCGGCACGCCCATCAGCGTGCACGAGTTCTTGTACCCGCTGATGCAGGGCTACGACTCGGTGGCTCTCAAGAGCGACCTCGAGCTCGGCGGCACCGACCAGAAGTTCAACCTCTTGATGGGCCGCCACCTGCAGCAAGAGTATGGGCAGGAGCCGCAGTGCATCCTGACCATGCCGCTGCTTGAAGGCCTGGACGGCATCGACAAGATGTCCAAGAGCAAGAACAACTACATCGGCATCAGCGAGGACGCCAACACCATGTTCGCCAAGGTGCTGTCGATCTCCGACGTGCTGATGTGGAAGTGGTACACGCTGCTGTCCTTCAAGAGCGAAGCCGACATCGCGGCCCTGAAAGCCGAGGTGGCAGGCGGGCGCAATCCCAAGGACGCCAAGGTGGCGCTGGCCAAGGAGATCACCGCGCGCTTTCACTCGGCCGCCGCGGCGGACGCCGCCGAGCAGGACTTCATCAACCGCAGCAAGGGCGGCGTGCCCGATGAGATACCCGAGGTGTCGCTGACGGGTGCGCCCATGGGCATAGGCGCGCTGCTCAAGGCCGCGGGCCTGGCGCCTTCGGGCAGCGAAGCCACGCGCCTGATCGACGGCGGCGGCGTGCGGGTGGATTCCAGCGTGGTGAGCGACAAGGCGCTCAAGCTGGCGGCCGGCACCTATGTGTTGCAGGTCGGCAAGCGCAAGTTCGCGCGTGTGACGCTGGGCTGAGCCTGCGCCGCCCCGTCGCCTGGCTGATTAATTAACGGACCTCGATGGTGACGCGCCGGTTGCGCGGCTCGTCGACTTCGTCGGCCGTCGGCACCGCGAGATCGCGCTCACCCCGGCCGGCCGCTTCGATGCGCTCAGCCGGGAACTGACGTTCAGCCAGCATCTGCCGCACCTGCCGCGCGCGCTCAGCCGACAGGGCGTCGTTGCTGGCGCCCGAGCCCACGGTGTCGGTATGGCCGGTGATCACCATGTCGCCGCCGCTGCGGGCCAGCGCCGCGGCCAGCACTTCTTCAAGGACCTTCTGCGACTCGGTCGTGAGCACCGTGCCGCCCGCGTCGAAATACAGCGTGTAGCGCTGCGACCGGGGCGGCGCCATCTCGAACAAGGAGCGATGCTCGGCCTGCACTTTGGCCGGGTCGGCCTGGTCCAGCCGGGGCGCACCGCCGGCCCCCGATGCCGCGGTGGCGCGGTGGTAGGGTTGGCTCAAGGTGGTTTCGGCGCCGGGGCCGGCCTTGGCGCGCACCACCACGGCGGACGGCGCGCCGCCCTCTTGCGGCAACAGCATCACGCGCGTGCCGGGCGTGGAACAGGCCGCCAGCAGCAGGGCCAGCGAAAGGGAAAGCAAACGGCCGCTCACGGCTGCGCGTCCGCTTGCACAATGAAGTCGGTTCCGCGCACGCCGACGAAGGCGAACTGCGTTTCGATGCGCACCGCTTCCGGGTGCGACTTGCCGAGCAGGCCGGTGATCATGCGCAGCGAGCCCTTGAGCAGCGAGGCCAGCAAGCTGCCGTCATGGGTGGTCGCGTCAAAGCTGAAGGCCTTGAGTTCCATGTGCGAGGACGGCCCGACCACCAGCGTGGTGCCGTCGCGTAGCACCAGGCTGGCGGCGGAATCGGGGCCGGTCGTGATGCGCCCGCCGGGCAGCAAGGCATCGCCGGCCTGTGCTGGACGTACCGCGGTGCCGGCGGCTTCCTGCAGTTGCACATTGCCCTTCAGCGTTTTAAGGAAGCCTGCCTGTCGGGTGAGAACTTCAACAGGGGTGGGAACCGGGGCCGCGGCGGTGCCGAGGGCTTCGGGGACGGAGGGTGGCGTGGGCGTTGTTGCCGACGGGGCCTGCGCATGCGCGCCGGCCACAGCCAGCGCCAGCGCGGTGGCTGCGATCAGATGCGGAAAGGTCATTGTTGTACTCCCGCAGCCATTGTCGCATTGGCGACGGGAGTCCCCGCTGCGGCCGCGGCTCAGGGTGCGGGCGAGGCAAGCGGCTTGCCTTTTTCCACGACGTAGACGCCCACCAGCTTGATGGGCACGGCCGCGTTGTTGTGGGCGTCGTGCACCACGCCGGCCGGAATGACAAAGGACTCGCCGGCCTTGACCTGGCGCGGCGGCTGGCCGTCGATCAGCAAGGTGGCCTCGCCTTCGAGCACGTAGCTGATCTCATCGCCGGGATGCGTGTGGCGGCCGGCCTTGGCGCCGGGGGCCACGTCGACACGGGCCACCACGGCCTCACGTCCGGGCACCGACACATCGGCTTTACCGACCAGGGTGCGCGTAAGGCCCGAGGCCTGCGCGAACAAGGCGCCGGCCGAGACGGCCAGCACGGTGCCCAGCACCAGGGCCACACTGCGTTTCTGGATTTTCATGGGTGATTCCTCAGGAGTTGTTCAAGCTTGGATTGGGTCGCGCGCAGGGCCTGCGGCGCGCATCCATCCTAGCGGCCGTGTCCGGCGCCGGCCTTGGGAACAACCCTTGGCGCGCGCGCCGCCGCGGCCCGTCGTTCACAATAGCGCCATGAGCTCGACCGCCCTCCAGGCCCTGACGCCGCAGCGCATGCTGCTTGCCTCCGTGGCCGTCGCGGTGCTCACCATTGCCCTGAAGACCGCGGCCTGGTACATCACCGGCTCGGTGGGGCTGCTGTCGGACGCGATGGAGTCCTTCGTCAACCTGGCCAGCGCGCTGTTCGGCCTGGCCATGGTGACCATCGCGCAGCGGCCCGCCGACACCGACCACCCTTACGGCCACCACAAGGCCGAGTATTTTTCATCCGGCTTTGAAGGCGCGCTGATCATAGGCGCGGCCGCGGCCATCATCTGGGCCGCGACCCATCGCATCCTGAACCCGCAGCCGCTGGAGAAAATGGGCTGGGGCCTGGCGCTGGCGGTGGGCAGCTCGGCCCTCAACGGCCTGCTGGCCTGGGTGATGTTTCGCGCGGCCAAAGCGCACCGCTCGATCGCACTCGAGGCCGACGCCAGGCACCTGGTGACCGACGTATGGACCTCGGCGGGCGTGGTCGTGGGCATAGGCGCCGTGATGCTGACGGGCTGGCTGTGGCTGGACGCCGTGGTCGCGATAGGCGTGGCCGTCAACATCCTGTGGGAAGGCTGCCAGCTGGTATGGCGCTCGTCGCAGGGCCTGATGGACGAGGCCGTGGAACCCGAGGTGATGGCCGAGATCCAGAAGGCGCTGGACGGCTTTGCCCATCCCACCATCCGTTTTGACCACCTCAGCACGCGCCGTGCCGGCCAGCGGCGCTTTGTCGACATGCACATGCACATGCCGGCCAACTGGTCACTGGGGCGAGCCGCCGCCGTGCGGGCCAGCGTCGAGCAGGCATTGATGAGCGCCGTGCCTGGCCTGCGTGCCACCATCCAGTTGTTGCCCAGCGATGTGGAGGCGCATTTTGACGATGAGGCCGACCTGATCTGAATTCTTCTTTTCTCTCTTCTCTCTTCTCTTTCCGATAATTTCCCGGTTCCTTTTTTCCCAGGAGTTCTTCATGAAACCCATAGTGAGACTTGCCCAGGCGATTGCCTGTGCATTGCTGCCCCTCGCCGCCCAGGCCGCCGAGATCGCCATCCTCAGCGCCGGCGCCATCGAGCCCGGCCTGAAAGCCGCGGCGGCCGCGTTTGAAAAACAGACCGGCCACAGCGTGAAGATCAACTTCAACACCGCGCCCGAACTGAAAAAGCGCATGGAGTCCAACCCGGCATTTGACGTGGTGATCGCGCCGCCCGCTGTGATCGGCGAATTCGCGGCGGCCAGCAAGCTGGCCGAGACACGCGCCAATGTCGGCCGCGTCGGCATGGGCGTGGCCGTGCGCGACGGCGCGCCGATGCCCGACATTGCCAATGCCGATGCGCTCAAGCGCTCCGTGTTGGCGGCGGACTCACTGGTCTTTAACCGCGCGTCCACCGGCCTGTACCTCGAAGGCCTGCTCAAAAAGATGGAGGTCTATGCCCAGGTCGAGGGCAAGACCACGCGCTATCCCGACGGCGCCGCCGTGATGGAGCATGTCATCAAGGGCAAGGGCCACGAGATCGGCTTCGGCGCCATCACCGAAATCCTGCTCTACCAGGGCAAGGGCTTGAAGTTCGCCGGCCCGGTGCCGGCCGAAGTGCAGAACTACACCTCTTACACCGCCGCGCCGCTGGCCTCGGGCAAACAGCAGGAACTGTCCCAGCAGTTCGTGAGCTTTCTGTCAGGGCCGGTAGGCAAGCTGCTGTTCGTTGCCGCCGGCGTGACCGACTGATGAAAGCGCTGCTTCAGCGCGTGGCCGAGGCCCGCGTGGTGATTGCCGGCGAGACCGTCGGCCAGATCGGCCCCGGGCTGCTGGTGCTGGTCTGCGCCGAACGCGGCGATGCCGAGGCGCAGGCCGACAAGCTGCTCGCCAAGATCCTCAAATTGCGTATCTTTTCCGACGGAGCCGGCAAGATGAACCTCAGCGTGCAGGACGTCAAGGGCGGCCTGCTCGTCGTGAGCCAGTTCACACTGGCCGCCGATGCCTCGGGCGGCAACCGGCCGAGCTTCACCGGCGCGGCCGCGCCCGAGGACGGCCGCCGGCTCTACGACTATTTTGTGGCACAGGCGCGGGCGCAACATCCGCAGGTGGAAACCGGGCAGTTTGCCGCCGACATGCAAGTGCACCTGGTCRATGACGGGCCGGTAACGATTCCGCTGTGGATTGACCCRCCAGCGTAAAAAAATAGGCTGAGGTATAAACCGGCAGATGAACAGGCGGCAGGCGATTTTCCGCAGCCGGCCCAACACCGCCAATTCTTTAGGTCGCTCATGATCCGTTTTGTTGTCGCCACGCGCTCCAGTTTTGACAATTTCTTCACCGGTACCGCACTGGGCCGGTCGCTGGCCCTTTACTACCCGTTGGGCGGCGTGCAGGTGCGGGTGTTTGAAAACAATACTGCCGGCCTGTCTTCCGTTTATAACCAGGCCATCGAGGAAGCACGCACGCAGCCTGCGTTGCTGGTCTTCTGCCACGACGACTTGCACCTCTGCGATTTTTTCTGGGGCGACCATTTGCGCGAAGGGCTCGCGAAATACGACGTCATCGGCCTGGCCGGTAATTTGCGCCGCGTACCGCGCCAGCCGGGATGGGCCTTTGTGGACGAAAAATTCACCTGGGACGCGCGCGAAAACCTGAGCGGTGTAGTGGCCCACGGCAGCGGGTTTCCGTCCTCCAACCTGAGCGTTTTTGGTC
>NZ_JBFUBY010000169.1:0-9332 GCF_056405515.1 Polaromonas sp. P1_G2 | reverse complement strand
GGCCCAGCACGTAGCGGTGCATATAAGAGCCCAGCGCCACGCCCACGGTCTTGCCCTCAAGCTCCCTGACGGTTTTGACGCCGCCGCGCGGCGTGAGCAGCCAGACGTTCATGCCGACGTTGTCAAAACCCAGCAAACGCCCTTCAAAGCCCTGGGCGCGGGCGACGACGGCGGGCGTGTCGCCGTAGATGCCGACGTCGAGCTTGCCTGAGACAAAGGCCTCGTTGAGGTCAGGCCCGTTGGGAAACACGCGTGTGGCCACCTCGCCAAAACCGAGCGGCGCCAGCTCGCGCTGCAGCTGGCCCTGCTGCAAGGCCCAGCCCGTGGCCGAAGCTGGTTTTTTTCCGGGGCCGATAAAACCCAGGCGCAAGGCCTTGGGGGATGCGGTCTGGGCGCGGCCCAGAACCGGGACGGCCAGCGAGGCCGCCGCCGCGAGCGCGGTGCCAAGAAACCGGCGGCGTGGAGTCTTCAAACGAGCCACGGAAAATTTCAGGTCGGTCATATCAGTTAGCCGGCGCATCAGTGCGCCCGTTGCAGAAGTTCATAACTCGCGTCGGCCCCGGCGGTGGACTGCCGTCCCTTGCCCCAGCCTATGGCGCTGCGATAGCTGCCCATCAAGGCCTGCGTGCCGGCTGAGTGCTCGTCGACCACGGCGGCGTGGTCGGCGATCGGCGCGACATAAAGCGCATCCTCAGGGCAGTAGAGCTCGCACATGAAGCAGGTCTGGCAGTCGTCCTGCCGCGCGATCACGGGCGGGCCACCGGGCACGATGTCAAACACATTGGTGGGGCAGGCATGCACGCAGATATTGCAGGCGGTGCAGCGGGTGGCGCTGACGATTTCAATCATGCCGGCACTCCCTGCGCCGCGAGAGGCGCGTGGGCTGACGGCGCGTCGTCCACCGCATGCCTGCGCACCCAGACTTCATCGAGCCCGCCGCTGACCAGCCGGTGGCGCTGCGCCGGGTCGCTGGCCGTATGTTCCTTGCGCCTGTGCATGCCGCGTGTTTCGGTGCGCTGCAGCGCGCTGCGGTACATCCAGCGCGAAGTGGCGAGCATGGCTGCGGCTTCGCGGGCGCGCACCGCCTCCTGCGCATTGGCCGCGGGCGCACCCGCGCGCAGGCGGTGCCACAGCGCGTCGAGCCGCTGCAGGGAATCCTCCAGCAGGTCGCCGCGACGGTACCAGTTACGTTCATACGGAAACACCTCGGCCTGCACCGCGCGTATGACTTCGGCGCTGTCGGGTGCATGGCTGCCTTTGCCTTGCAAACCGACGCCGCCCGCGCGCAAGGCCACGCGCTGCGCCGCGCTGCGCACGCTGCGGCCGAAATCGGCCGCGCCCGCGCCGGCCCAGAAGCCCGAGGACAAGGCCCAGGCCGCGTTGTGGCTGCCACCGCCGGTGAAGCCGCCGCAGATCAGTTCGCGCGTGGCCGCGTCGCCGGCCGCGTAAAGGCCGGGCACCGTGGTCGCGCAGCTCTCGCTCACCAGGTGCAGGCCGCCGGTGCCGCGCACCGTGCCTTCGAGTCGCAAGGTCACGGGGAAATGCTGGGTAAAGGGGTTGATGCCCTGCCGGTCGAAAGAGACGAAAAAGTTGGGCTGGGCCGTGCGCATCCAGGCGCGTATGTCGGCGTCGGCCTTGTCCAGGCAGGCGTAGACCGGATGGGTCTGCAAGGTCTGGGCGATCACGCTGCGCCCGCGCGCGGAACCCGCGCCTTCAATCGGCGAGCCGTCCTGGTGGTAGAAGGTCGCCCAGTTGTAGAACAGCGATTTGGTGACCGAGGAAAACGCCGGGCCCAGGCCGTAAGCGTTGGAGAACTCCATGCCGGAGAGTTCGGCGCCGGCTTCGGCTGCCATCAGGTGGCCGTCGCCGGTCAATACATTGCAGCCCAGCGCGCGGCTCAGGAAGGCGCAGCCGCCGGTGGCGATGACCACCGCGCCGGCGCGCGCCACCCAGGTCTCGCCGCTCTGGCGATTCACGCCGGTGGCGCCGCAGACCGTGCCACCGTCATCGACCAGCAGTTCCAGCGCGGGGCTGTGGTCGATGATGCGGGCGCCGGCCGCCTTGACCTGCTTGCGCATCAGGCGCATGTATTCAGGTCCTTGCAGCGAGGTGCGGCGCAGCCGGCCGTCGGCATCGACCGGGAAGGGGTAGCCCCATTCGGTCAGCAAATCGACATTGGCCCAGGTCTGCGCCAGCACGCGGTCCATCCAGGCATGCTCGGCCAGATGCCCGCCCATCGCCAGGCGGCTGGCCTTGGCCTCTTCGCGCGCGGCACCGTCGGGCGAGACGTGCCAGAGTCCCGTCCCCGAAGGCGCGGTGGCGCCCGAGGTGCCGCAATAGCCCTTGTCGGCCAGCAGCACCGAGGCGCCCGTAGCGGCCGCGCTGACGGCGGCCCAGGCGCCGGCGGGGCCGCCGCCAATCACCAGCACATCCACCTCGTGCCGCACCGCGCCTGCCGCATTCGACAGCCGCTCCAGATCCCAATCCCGTGTTCCCATCGCCTGCTCCTGAAGTTGCGCCTGGGCGGCAACCGCTTTTTGAAACAGCGGAGGCGCCAGTGGTGTAACTCTAGGCAGGGCCGGGCAGCTTGCGAACGAAGCTTTCCGGTTAAAGATAGTTGGAAATGACAGGTTCCGCGGCGCACCTCACCCCGCAGCGGGCGGAAGTTACTGCAAGAAACCCATGTTGCGGCCTTCGCGCACCTCGGGCTTGATGCGGTGCTCGGCCTCAAGCTGCGCGAGGAATTCCTCGGCCGTGAACTCGGCCGCGAGGATGTCAACCTGGCGTTTGACGGCCGCGAAGTCGCCGGGGCACAGCTGGGTGAGCTTGCCCAGGCGCTCGCACAGGGCGCCGCCCAACAGGGCCGCGTCGCCGGCCAGTGCCTCGACCACAAACATGGCTTCGCGCTGCTCGCGGGTCAGCGGCATGAATTTGATCTTGAAGGTGAAGCGGCGCAGCGCCGCCTGGTCCAGGCTGTCAAACAGGTTGGTGGTACAGATGAAGATGCCGTTGTGGCGTTCCATGCCCTGCAGCATTTCGTTGACCTCGGTCACCTCGTAGGTGCGCTGGGCGCCGCGCCTGTCCTGCAGAAAGCTGTCGGCTTCGTCGAGCAGCAGTACGGCTTTTTCGGACTCGGCCTCGCGGAACATGGCCGCCATGTTCTGCTCGGTCTCGCCGACGTACTTGCTCATGAGGTCGCTGGCCTGCTTGATGATCAGGGGCAGGTCCAACGCCTTGGCGATGTGCTCGGCCAGCGCGGTCTTGCCGGTGCCGGGCGGGCCGTAAAAGCACAGGCTGCCGTGGCCGCGGCTCTTGAGCGCCTCGACGATGCGCGACACTTCAAAGCGCGACTCGACGTTGAGCATGGACAGGTCGTAGGTGGTGACGCTGCGCCGCCCCGCGCTTTCGGATTTGTTGCCCAGCGCAACGTCGGCGTTCTTGAGCTGCCGCTCAATCAACGATTCCATCAGCAGCGGCCGGCCGCCGGCCAGGATGGCCTGCATGGCGTCGCCGTCGACCTGCGCGTCGATTTTTTCCTCAGGCGCGCTGGCCAGCCGGGCGAAGCGGACGGCCGTGCGTATCTGCGCGGGCGTGAGGCCTTTGCGCGCCGTAAGCTTGGCCACAAAGGCATCGCTGACCTGCACACCCTCCAGCGTCTTGCGCACCACGCCCTCGCGCGCACCGGGCGGAGGCGAGCGCAGCTCGAGGTGGTAGGCGAAACGGCGGCGGAATGCCGGGTCGATTTGTTCGATGCGGTTGGTGACCCACAGCGTGGGCACGGTGTTGGACTCCAGGATCTGGTTGACCCAGGCCTTGCCGCTGACCGAGCCGCTGGCCGGCACCGGCAGTTGCTCGGAGCGCGCCATCAGCTGCGCGGCTTCGTTGGAGATCGGCGGGAACACGTCTTCCACCTCGTCGAACAGCAGGGCCGAGTGCGTGCTGCCCTTGAGGAAGACCTGCGCGATCTGCAATGAACGGTAGCGGTCGCGCCCGCTCAGCGAGTTGCCGTCACGGTCGGCGTATTCGACCTCGAACAGGTCCAGCCCGGCGGCCTGCGTGACGACCTTGGCCAGCTCGGTCTTGCCGGTGCCGGGCGGGCCGTAGAGCAGCACGTTGACACCCTGCTCCTTGGCGGCCACGGCATTGCGCAGCAGGGACACCAGCACTTGCGCGTCCTCCTGCACAAAAGCGAAATCGGCCAGGCCCAGGCTGCTGTGCGCGGCGGGGCGCGTGAAGACGGCCATCAGCTCGTTCTGGTCGCGGTATTCGCGCATCAAAACCGGCGGCAGTTTCTCGCTGACCTTCATGAGGTCGGCGAGGTCGGTGATGTTGTGCTCGGAGATCAGGTTCTCGACCATGCCTATGCGTTCGAGCCGCGAACCGGCGCGCAGCGCTTCGGCGACCTCAGGCGCTTTGACGCCGGCCACGTCGGCGATGGCGGCATAGGCTTCAGGGGCGTTGTTGACCTTGAACTCCACCAGCAGGGAGCGCAGGTCGCGCTGGTAGCGCGCCAGCGTGCCGTAGAGCAGCAGCGCACGCTCGGCGCGGTTCAGTTGCAGAAGGTTGGCCAGCGCATCGATGTTTTTTTCGACCAGGGTCGATTGTTTCTTGAGTGCGTGCGTCAGCCATTCGCCGGTGGCGGCAAGCACGGAAAGCAAATCCTTGGGCTGGTCTTTCGCGTGTTCATCGAGGTAGAAAAACAGCGTGCCCTCTTCGTAGGGGCCGCGCCAGGCGCCGTGCCGCGCCATGAATTCAGCGTCGGTCAGGCTTTCGTGGCCGCGCCAGAATTCGTTGTCCTTGCAGCGGCGGACCAGGAATTCGCGCAGGCGCTGCAGGGCGGGCAGGGGCCAGACCAGGTGCCGGCCGGAGAGCGAGAGCAGGCTGTTGAGGTCGCGCCTGACGTTGAACTTGGCGCCCTGGCGGGCCGCCAGCGTCAGCACGAAATGCGAACACATCAGGTCCAGCACCGGGGCTTCCTTGAGCCCGGGGGACAGCAGCCACTGCTGCTCGCTAACGGAACGCTTGCTCATGGACAAACCTCCCTGTTGCAACTACACCGCTGGTTGACATTGCCTATGCACCTTGCCTCATTGCGTGACCTATCACCTTGGCCATGAACGCCTGGGCGCCATGGGGCTCAACGAGGCTCCACCATAACGCAGCTTGAAGCATCATGGAAGACGCTACTTGAACCCTTCCGTGTGAAATGCGCCACAGAATCGCTAACGTTACACGCGGACAATCACCCGGCACAATCCCGTACATCGCCACAGAGGAAATCATGCTCAGCCTTACCGACATCGAACAGGCCGCCCAGCGGCTGCAGGGCCATTTGCTGGACACACCGTGCGTGGAATCCAGGACGCTGTCGCAGCTGACGGGCGCGCAGATTTTCCTGAAGTTCGAGAACCTCCAATACACCGCATCCTTCAAGGAGCGTGGCGCTTGTAACAAGCTCGCGCAACTGTCAGCCGACGAACGGCGACGCGGTGTGATCGCGATGAGCGCGGGTAACCATGCCCAGGGTGTGGCCTACCACGCGCAGCGCCTCGGCCTGCGGGCGGTGATCGTGATGCCGCGTTTCACGCCGGGCGTGAAGATAGAGCGCACCCGCGGCTTTGGCGCCGAGGTGGTGCTGCACGGCGATTCGCTCGACGAGTCGCGCGCCCACGCCCTGCTGCTGGCCGAGCGCGAGGGCCTGGTCTTTGTGCACCCCTATGACGACGAAGCCATCGTCGCGGGCCAGGGCACCGTGGGGCTGGAAATGCTGCGCGCCGTGCCCGAGCTGGACACCCTGGTCATCGCCGTGGGCGGCGGCGGCCTGATCGCGGGCATGGCCACGGCGGCCAGGGCCCTGAAACCCGGCATTGAAATCATCGGCGTGCAGACCTCCCGCTTCCCGGGCATGGTCAACGCCATCAAGGGCACCCAGCATCCGCAAGGCACCAGCACGATTGCCGAAGGCATCGCCGTCGGAACGCCCGGCGTCATCCCGCGGGCCATCATCGCCAAGCTGGTGGACGACCTGGTGCTGGTGGACGAGGGCGACATCGAGCAGGCCATGGTGATGCTGCTCGAGATCGAAAAAACCCTGGTCGAAGGCGCGGGCGCGGCCGGACTGGCGGCACTGCTCAAATACCCGGCGCGCTTTGCCGGCAAAAGGGTCGGCCTGGTGCTGTGCGGCGGCAATATCGACCCGCTGCTGCTGGCCGCCATCATCGAGCGCGGCATGGTGCGCGCCGGGCGCCTGGCGCGCATCAAGGTCAGCGTGCGCGACATTCCTGGCTCACTGGCGAAAATCACCGCCACCGTGGCCGACGCCGGGGCCAACATCGACGAAGTGCATCACCAGCGCGCCTTCACCATGCTCTCGGCCCAGAACGTGGAGATCGAGCTGGTGATCCAGACGCGCGGGCGCGACCACATCCAGCAGGTGCTGGCGGCGGTCAACGCGGCCGGCTTCGAGGCCTCGGAGCAGCACTGAGCGCGGCTATCGGCCGGCGGTTCAGTTCCAGCCGATCACCTCAAAGCCGCGCTCGCTGAGGCAGCGCTGCACAAAGCTGCGGTAGGTGCTGTTGGGCTTGTCGTTATGGAAAGCACCCGACACCGCGCCCGCCGAGCCGCCCACGGCGGCACCCGCGGCGCCGGCGCGCAGCACGCCTTCTCCGCCTCGCCCGGTGATCAGGGCGCCCACGGCCGAGGCCACGCCGCCAACGGCCGCGCCTTCGCCGGCGCGGCGGCCCACTTCATTGCCGCTTTGCGACGGGCTGAGCCCGGCGGCCGAGGCCCGCGACATGCAGGCATTGGCCTCGGCCTGGCCCTGGGCGTCGCCTACCCGGTTGAGCGTGGCGTTGGGATAGAGCACCGGCCTGGCCGAAGCGCTGTTGGGGCCGCCGGTGGCGCAGGCCGACAGCAGGGCCAGCGCGGACAGGGCTGCGCCGGCGGAAACGGCGCGCAGCCGGGATTGAAATGGGATTGGGGATTTCATGCTTTCCTTCCACAAACAGGCATGGCTAAAGGGTAACGCAAAGGCGGCGGCCGGCTTCTTTGCGGCCCATCGCGGCATGCGGGTAAAATCCGGCCAGACTTTCAAGCAATTCAGGAACCCCCATGTCCAGTCCAGCCAGCCACACCACCAATGCCGCCCACGACAGCGCCACGCCCGCCCAGGAGCAGGATGCCGTTGACGCCATCATCCCCGTGATCCCCATTGTTCTGCCCGTGGTCGGCGGCGTGCTGATGTTCCTGCTGGCCTTCATCGCCATCTACATGGCCTGAAACCCTCCCGCCTCTCCCTCGCTTTCCCCCAAAAGTCCGCACCCTGCGGACTTTTTTGTTTTCGGCCCCAGCGCCCTCTGACTCTTTTCCGGCCCTTTTCCGCAGCGAAAACCTCGGCCCGACAGCGCCCCATGGCATTCCATACCCCCATGTCATGACTGCCTGAACCCCTGCGCGCCATATGCATAACCTCATGCAAGTTATGCATAACTTTTGACGGTAACCGCAAGGTAACCTGCGCCGTTGTTCTTAAAATGAATTCTCAGGCCGACCCGTGGGAGGTGGGAAAAGCCGGTCCTTCCGACCGCTTTTTGCCTCACGCTGCGGCGGTCCGGAAGCCCTCAAGCCTTATTTCGACAAGCGTCTCAAGCACAGGACCATGGCCACGACTGCCGCGCGACGCTTCCCGAAATAACGCTTTTTTACTTTGGAGTTTTTTCGATGAACCAACCCGTGATGCAGGGCCTCAAGCTCAACACACCCAGCTACGTCAAGAACGCGAAACTGATCGCCTGGGTCGCCGACATGGTGGCCCTGTGCAAGCCCGACGACGTCTACTGGTGCGACGGCAGCGACGCCGAATACCAGCGCTTGTGCCAGCAGCTGGTCGACGCCGGCACCTTCAAGAAACTCAACGAGGCCAAGCGCCCCAACAGCTTCCTGGCCCAGAGCGACCCCAGCGACGTCGCGCGCGTGGAAGACCGCACCTACATCTGCTCGGCCAAAAAGGAAGACGCCGGCCCGACCAACAACTGGATGGCGCCCGCCGAGATGCGCCAGACGCTGCAACCCCTGTTTGACGGCTGCATGAAGGGCCGCACCATGTACGTGGTGCCTTTCAGCATGGGCCCGCTGGGCTCGCCGATCGCGCACATCGGCATCGAACTCTCCGACAGCCCCTACGTGGCCGTCAACATGAAGATCATGACGCGCATGGGCCAGGCGGTGTTCGGCGTGCTGGGCGTCGACGGCGACTTCGTGCCCTGCGTGCACACCGTGGGCGCGCCGCTGGCTGAAGGCCAGAAGGACGTGAAATGGCCCTGCAACAAGACCAAGTACATCGTGCACTACCCCGAGACGCGCGAGATCTGGTCCTACGGCTCCGGCTACGGCGGCAATGCGCTGCTGGGCAAGAAGTGCTTCGCGTTGCGCATCGCTTCCAACATGGGTCGCGACGAAGGCTGGCTGGCCGAACACATGCTGATCCTCGGCGTGACGAATCCCCAGGGCAAGAAATACCATGTGGCGGCCGCCTTCCCGAGCGCCTGCGGCAAGACCAACTTCTCCATGCTGGTGCCGCCGGCCGGCTTTGACGGCTGGAAAGTCACCACCATCGGCGACGACATCGCCTGGATCAAGCCCAGTGCCGACGGCAAGCTCTACGCCATCAACCCCGAAGCCGGTTACTTCGGCGTGGCGCCGGGCACCAATTTCCACACCAACCCGAACTGCATGGCGAGCCTGGACAGGAACGTCATCTTCACCAACGTCGCCCTGACCGACGACGGCGACGTGTGGTGGGAAGGCATGGAAAAAGACACCGGCGGCCAGCCCGCGCACCTGATCGACTGGCAAGGCAAGGACTGGACACCGCAGATCGCCAAGGAAACCGGCGCCAAGGCCGCCCACCCCAACGCACGCTTCACCGTCGCCGCCATCAATAACCCGGCCCTCGACAGCGCCTGGGACGACCCCAAAGGCGTGGCGATTGACGCCTTCATCTTCGGCGGCCGCCGCTCCACCACCGTGCCGCTGGTCACCGAAGCGCGCAACTGGGTCGAAGGCGTGTACATGGCCGCGACCATGGGCTCGGAAACCACGGCAGCCGCCACCGGCCAGGCCGGCGTGGTGCGCCGCGACCCCTTCGCCATGCTGCCTTTCATGGGCTACAACATGAGCGACTACTTCCAGCACTGGCTCAACGTCGGCAAAAAGCTGGAAGCCACCGGCGCGGTGATCCCGAAGATCTACACCACCAACTGGTTCCGCAAGGGCGAAGACGGCAAGTTCGTCTGGCCCGGCTACGGCGAAAACATGCGCGTGCTCAAGTGGAT
>NZ_JBFUBY010000168.1:0-12550 GCF_056405515.1 Polaromonas sp. P1_G2 | reverse complement strand
ACAGCCCCATGGGCGTGTATTCGGCGCTGCGCCGCGGCAGTTTCCTGAGCCAGGTGTTCATGACGATTTCGCTGCTGGGCGTATCGCTGCCGACCTTCCTGATCGGCATCCTGCTGATCCTGGTGTTCGCCGTGGGCCTGGGCTGGTTCCCGAGTTTCGGCCGCGGCGAAACCGTGCAGATCGGCTGGTGGAGCACCGGCCTCTTCAAGGCCGACGGCTGGCACCACATCGTGCTGCCGGCCGTAACGCTGGCGGTGTTCCAGCTCACGCTGATCATGCGGCTGGTGCGCGCGGAAATGCTGGAAGTGCTGCGCACCGACTACATCAAGTTCGCGCGCGCCCGCGGCCTGCCCGACCGCGTCATCCACTTCGGCCACGCGCTCCGCAACACGCTGGTCCCGGTGATGACCATCACCGGGCTGCAGCTGGGCGGCCTGATCGCCTTCGCCATCATCACCGAGACCGTGTTCCAGTGGCCCGGCATGGGCCTGCTGTTCATCCAGGCGGTGACCTTCGCCGACATCCCGGTGATGGCGGCCTACCTGTGCCTGATCGCGCTGATTTTTGTCATCATCAACCTGGTCGTCGACCTGCTGTACTTCGCGGTGGACCCCAGGCTGCGCGTCGGCAACGCGGCGGGCCACTGACACCTCAGTCCGCACCCTTTTCCTCCGCTTTTTTTTCCGTTTTTACCCCGCAAGCCCTCATCCCTTCCACCAGGAGTTCCCGATGAAATTCAAGTCCAAACTGCTCTCGGCCAGCCTGCTGTGCGCCTTCGCGGCCACCAGCTTTGTCGCATCCGCGCAGACCCTGAGGGTCGCCAACCAGGGCGACTCGCTGTCCATGGACCCGCATTCGCTCAACGAATCGCTGCAGCTCAGCGTGACCGGCAATGCCTACGAGGGCCTGGTAATCCGCAACAAGGACCTGAGCCTGGCCCCGGGCCTGGCCACCTCGTGGAAGCAGACCTCGCCGACTGTCTGGCGCTTCGAATTGCGCAAGGGCGTGCAATTCCATGACGGCATGCCGGGCGTGATCTCGCTGGTCTACATGATGAGCAAGAAGTGGTGCGAGACCAACCAGGCGACCCGGCCGGTGGACCGCCGCAAGGGCATCKAAAACGCGGCGTCCTTCCGCGCAAACGGCACCGGCCCCTACCGTGTACGCGAGCGCCAGCCCAATGTGCGCACCACCTTTGTCCGCAACGGCACCTACTGGGGCAAGATTGACGGCAACGTCCAGGAAGTGATCTACACCCCCATCGGCAACGACGCGACCCGCGTCGCCGCCCTGCTGTCGGGCGAGGTCGACGTGATGGAACCGGTGCCGGTGCAGGATATCGAACGCGTCAACGGCAACGCCGGCACCAAGGTGCTGGTCGGCCCGGAAATGCGCACCGTGTTCCTGGGCATGGACCAGAAACGCGATGAGTTGCTGTATTCGAACATCAAGGGCAAGAACCCGTTCAAAGACAAGCGCGTGCGCCAGGCGTTTTACCAAGCTATCGACATCGACGGCATCAAAAAGACCGTGATGCGCGGCGCCTCCAGCCCGACGGCGCTTCTGATAGGCCCCGGCATCAACGGCTTCCAGGCTGAGCAGAACAAGCGCCTGCCCTACGACCCGGAAGCAGCGAAGAAACTGATGGTCGAGGCAGGCTACCCCAACGGTTTTGAAGTGGCCATGAACTGCCCGAACGACCGCTACGTGAACGACAGCCGCATCTGCCAGGCCGTGGCCGCCAACCTGTCGCGCATCAACGTGAAGATCAACCTGCAGGCCGAAACCAAGGGCACCTACTTCCCCAAGGTGCTGCGCCGCGACACCAGTTTTTACCTGCTGGGCTGGACGCCGGCCACCTATGACGCGCACAACGCGCTCAATGCACTGGTCGCCTGCGTGGACGACAAGGGCGCCGGCCAGTTCAACCTGGGCGCGTATTGCAACCCCAAGGTCGATGAACTGACCAAGAAGATCCAGTCCGAAACCGACAAGACCAAGCGCAACGCGATGATCAAGGAAGCCTTCGACATCCACAATGCCGACGTCGGCCACCTGCCGCTGCACCAGCAGTCGCTGGCCTGGGGCACCAGCAAGAAGATCGAGCTGGTCCAGCTGGCCGACAACTTCATGTTCTTCAAGTGGATGACCATAAAAAAATAAACACTCCCTGTTGCCTTTTCGCTGCGCGTAACGGCCTCTCCCATACAGGGCAAGTAACCACCCCCCTGTTGCCTTCTCGCTTCGCGTAGCGGCCTCTCCCCTGCAGGGGACAACAGCTGCGGCCCGGCAAAGCCGGTTCCGCGCTGTTGCTGGCTGGCACGGGTCTCGCTTCATTCGCCCTTGATGACACTGACTGCACGCTCCTTCTGATGAAAAAAACCCTTGCGCGCTGGCTTGACAGTGATGTAGGCCACAGCTTTCGCACATCACCGGTTGCGATGGTGGCGGCGGCCATTGCGCTGGTCTGCATTTTTTGCTCGGTGTTTGCCGGCTGGGTGGCGCCGCATGACCCGTTCAACCTGAGCACGCTGGAACTCAGCGATGCGCGCCTGCCGCCGGCCTGGAGCGCGCAGGGCAGTTCCAAATACCTGCTGGGCACCGACGACCRGGGGCGCGACATCCTGTCGGCGCTGATGTACGGCGCGCGCATCTCGCTGGTCGTGGGCTTCGCCTCCGTCATCCTGTCCATGCTGGCCGGCGTTTCGCTGGGCCTGCTTGCGGGCTTTCGCGGAGGCTGGATTGACTCGGCCCTGATGCGGGTCTGCGACGTGATGTCCTCGTTTCCGCCCATCCTGGTCGCGTTGCTGATTGCGGGCGTGGGGCGCGCGGTGTTTCCCGACGCCAGCCAGTTGCTGGCCATGGGCGTGCTGATTCTGTCGATCTCCATGGGCCAGTCGGGCTGGGTCCAGTACGCGCGCACGGTGCGCGGCTCGACCATGGTGGAACGCGGCAAGGAATACGTGCAGGCCGCCCGCGTCACCGGTGTGGCGCCGCTGCGCATCATGCGCCGCCACGTGCTGCCCAATGTGATGGGGCCGGTGCTGGTGCTGGCGACCATCCAGGTGGCGACCGCCATCATCACCGAGGCCACCCTCTCCTTCCTGGGCGTGGGCGCGCCGCCCACCTCGCCCTCGCTGGGCACGCTGATCCGCGTGGGCAACGACTACCTGTTCTCGGGCGAGTGGTGGATGCGGCACGCTGCGCGCGCTGGACGACATTTCCTTCGACATCGCGCCCGGTGAAATTCTGGGCGTGGTGGGCGAATCGGGTGCGGGAAAATCGCTGACCGGCGCCGCCATCATCGGCCTGCTGGAGCCGCCTGGGCGCGTGGCCGGCGGCCAGGTGTTGCTGGAAGGCGAGCGCATCGACAACCTGCCGCACGAGCGCATGCGCCACATCCGCGGACGCAAGATAGGAGCGATCTTCCAGGACCCGCTGACCTCGCTGAACCCGCTCTACACCATAGGCCGGCAACTGGTGGAAACCATACAGGCCCACCTGCCAGTGACGGCGCGGGAAGCCAGGGCGCGCGCCATCGAGCTGCTCAACGACACCGGCATCCCGGCGGCYGCGCAGCGCATAGACCACTACCCGCACCAGTTCTCCGGCGGCATGCGCCAGCGCGTGGTGATCGCGCTGGCACTTGCGGCCGAGCCCAAGCTGATCGTGGCCGACGAGCCGACCACCGCGCTCGACGTGTCCATCCAGGCGCAGATCATCACCTTGCTCAAAGACATCTGCAGGCAGCGCGGCGCCGCCGTGATGCTGATCACCCACGACATGGGCGTGATCGCCGAGACCTGCGACCGCGTGGCCGTGATGTATGCCGGGCGTATCGCCGAGATAGGCCCGGTGCACCAGGTGATCAACCACCCGTCGCACCCCTACACCGCAGGCCTGATGGCCGCGATTCCCGACATCGCGGTGGAGCGCGAGCGCCTCTACCAGATCGACGGCGCCATGCCGCGCCTGAACGCCATCCCACAGGGCTGTGCCTTCAACCCGCGCTGCCCCAAGGCTTTTGACCGCTGCCGACAGGACAKGCCCGACCTGATGCCGGCCGGCGCCACGCGCGCCGCGTGCTGGCTGCACGATGCGCATGCGGGAGTGGTGGCATGAGCGGGATCCYGAATATCGAAACATTGCAAAGCGCAACGAGCGCGGAGGCCCCGCTGGTCCAGGCGCATGACCTGGCCAAGACCTTCGACGTATCGCCTCCCTGGTTGAACCGCGTGCTGGAACGCAAGCCCCGCCTCTTGCTCAAGGCCGTTGACGGCGTGAGCTTCGAGATTGAAAAGGGCAAGACGCTGGCGCTCGTCGGTGAATCGGGCTGCGGCAAAAGCACCGTGGCGCGCCTGCTGGTGGGCCTGTATGAACCCACGCGCGGCGGCCTGACCTTTGACGGCCAGAACGCCCATGCGGTGTTCAAGACACCGGCCGGGCAGCAACTGCGCAGCCGTATCCAGATGATTTTCCAGGACCCGTACGCGAGCCTGAACCCGCGCTGGACGATCGAAGACATCATCGCCGAGCCGCTGCGCGAGCACGGCATCCTGGAGGGCGGCGCCGCGCTCAAGGAGCGCGTGGGCGAGCTGCTCAAGTCAGTCGGCCTGTCGCCGCTGGACATGCCAAAGTACCCGCACCAGTTCTCGGGTGGGCAGCGCCAGCGAATCTCCATCGCGCGCGCGCTGGCCACCGAGCCTGAATTCCTGGTCTGCGACGAACCCACCTCGGCGCTCGACGTGAGCGTGCAGGCGCAGGTGCTCAACATCATGAAGGACCTGCAGCGCACGCGCGGCCTGACCTACCTCTTCATCTCGCACAACCTCGCGGTGGTGCGCCATGTCAGCGACCAGGTCGGCGTGATGTACCTGGGCCGCCTCGTGGAACTGGCCGACAAGCACAGCCTGTTCGACAGGCCGCGCCATCCCTATACACGCATGCTGCTGGACGCCATCCCCAAGATGCACGACACCGGCCGCGCCCGCACCCCGGTGTCGGGCGAAGTGCCCAATCCGCTGAACCCGCCCGGCGGCTGCACCTTCCACCCGCGCTGCCCGCATGCCAACGAACGCTGCCGCAGCGAAAGGCCGGAGTTCCTGCCGCTCGAAGGCGTTCGTGTGGCCTGCCATGCGGTCGAAGAAGGCCGGATTTAGGCACTAATACCAGGAACCCAGGCACTGTCATGCAAAGCGGAACCGGCTTGGGTAATATGTACTCTTAGGGGACATCATCATGAAAATCATTGAATCCATCCTGGCCGGAGCGGCCGACATCGCGGCCGTGCGCCGCGACATCCACGCCCACCCTGAACTGTGTTTCCAGGAAGTGCGCACCGCCGACGTGGTCGCGCAAAAGCTCGAGTCCTGGGGCATCCCGGTTCACCGCGGCATGGGCACGACCGGCGTGGTCGGCATCGTGCATGGGCGCGACGGCGGCGCTTGCGGCCGTGCCGTGGGCCTGCGCGCCGACATGGACGCCCTGCCCATGCAGGAGTTCAACAAATTCCCCCATGCCAGCACACAGCCGGGCAAGATGCACGCCTGCGGCCACGACGGCCACACCGCCATGCTGCTGGCCGCGGCGCGCCACTTCTCGCAGAACCGCGACTTTGACGGCACGGTTTACCTGATCTTCCAGCCGGCCGAAGAAGGCGGCGGCGGCGCGCGCGAGATGATCAGGGACGGCCTCTTCGAAAAATTTCCCGTCGAAGCCGTCTTCGGCATGCACAACTGGCCGGGCGCGCCTGTCGGCACTTTCGCCGTCAGCGCGGGGCCTGTGATGGCGTCGAGCAACGAATTCAAGATCACCATACGCGGCAAGGGCGGCCATGCCGCGATGCCGCACACCGGCATAGACCCGGTGCCGGTGGCCTGCCAGATGGTGCAGGGCTTCCAGAACATCATCAGCCGCAACAAAAAGCCGGTCGACGCGGGCGTCATCTCGGTGACCATGATCCACGCCGGCGAAGCCACCAACGTGGTGCCCGATTTTTGCGAGCTGCAGGGCACGGTGCGCACCTTCAGCATCGAGGTGCTGGACCTGATCGAAAGACGCATGAAGGAAGTCGCCGAACACACTTGCGCCGCCTTCGAGGCGCGCTGCGAGTTCAAGTTCACGCGCAATTACCCGCCCACCGTCAACAGCGCCGCCGAGGCCGACTTCGCGCGCCGGGTGATGGGCGACATCGTGGGGCCGGCCAACGTACTGGCGCAAGAGCCCACCATGGGCGCCGAAGACTTCGCCTACATGCTGCAGGCTAAACCCGGCGCCTACTGTTTCATTTCCAACGGCGACGGCGCGCACCGCGAAATGGGCCACGGCGGGGGGCCCTGCACACTGCACAACCCGAGCTACGACTTCAACGACGACCTGATCCCCCTGGGCGGCACCTACTGGGTCCAGCTGGCCACGCGCTGGCTGGGCACGGCTGCCAGGGCCTGACCCTGACCTCCAACAACGACACCATGAACATACATGCGGCTTTTTCGGCCAGCTATGCGGCTGCGCGCGCCAAATTCCTCGAGGCGGCCGGCGCCGCCGGCATGGCGCTGCGTTCGTACGAACACCCGCTCAAGGGCCGCGACGGCGAAACCTTGGCCATGGACGTGGCCCTGGACGGCGAACCCGATGCCGAACGCCTCTTTGTGGTCAGCAGCGCCTGCCACGGCGTGGAAGGCTACTGCGGCTCGGGCGTGCAGGTGTACGCCGCGCACGACGCCGAATGGCGCGCCAGGGCCCGCGCGGGCGGCGTGGCGGTGCTATACATCCATGCGCTCAACCCGCACGGCTTTTCGTACGCGCGGCGCACCACGCATGAAAACGTGGACCTGAACCGCAACTTCCATGACTTCAGCCAGCCCCTGCCCGAGAACGAAGCCTACCGCGAAGTCCACGACCTGCTGCTGCCCGAGCAATGGCCGCCCACGGCAGCGAATGAGGCCGCCATCGCGGCCTATATAGACACCCACGGCGTGACGCGCTACCAGGCGGCGGTGTCGCAGGGGCAGCATGAATACGCCGACGGCATGTTCTTCGGCGGCACCGCGCCGACCTGGAACAACCGCACCCTGCGCGAAGTGCTGCAAACCTTCGCGCAGCAAGCCACACGCATCGCCTGGATGGATCTGCACACGGGCCTGGGCCCCAGCGGCCTGGGCGAGCGCATCTTTGCCGGCAACGACGACGCTAAATCCCTGGCGCGCGCACGCGCCTGGTGGGACGGCGGCGGCGCCACGCCCGTGACCTCTTTCTACGACGGCTCCTCGACCTCGGCCAAACTCACGGGCCTGATGTCGTACGCCGCGCACGACGAGTGCCCGCGGGCCGAATACACCGCTATGGCCATGGAATACGGCACGCTGCCCATCCTCGAAATGATAGGCGCGCTGCGCGCCGACCACTGGCTGCACAAGCACCCCGAAGCGCCGCCCGAGGTGCACGCGGCGATCAAGCGCCAGATGATGGACGCGTTCTACGTCGACACCGACGAATGGCGCACGCAGATCGTGGCGCAGGCGCGCGAGGCCATGTTCCAGACGGTGGACGGGCTGGGCACACCCTGATGCCGGCACGGCGGCCCGTCACTCCACCCGAGCACAAAAGCCGCGCCATGCCGTCCGACGCCGACCTGCAACTCCAGCTCAAGCAGTTGCAGCAGCAACACCAGGCGCTGCAGGCCGACTACCGCGAGCTGCAACTTGAAAAGCAGAAGCAGGAAACCTCGGCCACGCTGTGGCTGGAGCAGCGCACCCGCGAGCTGCAGGCCGAGGCGCTGGAGCAGAAAAAAGCCGAAACCCTGCAGCGGGTGTTCTACCGCATCGCCGAGCGCGCCGCGGCCGACCTGTCCTTTTATGACTTCCTGCAATCGGTGCACGGCCTGCTGGGCGAACTGCTGTATGCGAAGAACTGCTACGTCTGCCTTTACGACGCGCAAAAACAGCGCAAGAATTTCGCCTACTACGTGGACGAGCGCGACGGCGACACCCTGCAGTTGAGCGACGTGCCCTACCGTCGCGGGCTGACCGAGTTCGTGCTGAGCACCGGCCGGCCGCAAATCATCGATGCGGCGCGGCTCAAGCTGCTCGAAGCCGGCGGCCAGGTGACGGAAGGCAGCGGCGACATGACCTTCAGTTCCTGGCTGGGCGTTCCCATGCACATACGCGGCACCATAGGCGGCGTGCTCGCGGTGCAGGGCTATGAACCGGGCGTGGCCTACAGTGATTCGGACGCGGACATCCTCTCCTTCGTGGCCAATCACGTCAGCAGCGCCATCGAGCGCTACCAGGCGCTCGACGAACTGCGCAAATCGGAAGAGCGCTACCGCACGGTGATTGAAAACGTCGGCGTCGGCGTCGTGGTGGTGCAGGACGGCCGCATGGTGTTCGCCAACCCCAGCCTGGAACGCATCGTGGGCCATCCGCGGGAATACCTGCTGTCCCAGCCCTACACCGCGACTGTTCACCCCGACGACCTGCCGGTGATGCGGGAGCGCCACGAACGCCGCCTGCGGGGCGACGAGGTCGACTCGATGTACGGTTTTCGCGTGATCACCCAGGCCGGCGAGGTGCGCTCGCTGGAGCTCTCCGCCGTGCAGATCGAATGGGGCAAGCGCGAGGCGACCCTGATCTTCGTGGTGGACGCCACCGCCCGCCTGCAGGCCGAGCTGACGCAGCGCCAGACGCTGCAGCGGCAGACCGAACTCAACGACATGAAGTCACGCTTCATCTCGGTGGCTTCGCATGAATTCCGCACGCCGCTGGCCTTCATCCTGTCGTCCGCCGAGCTGCTCAAGCACTATGGCGACCGCCTGCCCGAACCCGAAAAAACCGAAGTCATCGCCACCATAGAAACCGGCGTGCAGCGCATGACCCAGATGCTGGACCGCGTGCTGCTGCTGGGCAAGGTGGAGGCGCAAATGCTGGAGTTCCAGCCGGCCGAGGTCAACCTGCAAACGCTGTGCCAGGACTTGGTCGAAGATGCCCGCATCCAGCATTCGGAAGGAGGCTGTGAGCTGGCCCTGGAATTCGAGGCCAGTCCGGCGATCGGGCTCTTCGATGAAAAGCTGCTGCGGCATATTTTCGGCAACCTGCTGTCCAACGCCATCAAATATTCGCCGCAGGGCGGGAAAGTCCTGTTTCGCGTCTTTTCTTCGGAAGGACGGGTGGCCTTTGAGGTCTCGGACCAGGGCATAGGGGTTCCGGCCGAAGAACTTCCCCACCTGTTTGAATGGTTTCACCGGGCCAGCAACGTCGGCGAAATCCAGGGCACGGGCCTGGGCCTGGCCATCGTCAAGAATTCCGTCGACCTGCACGGCGGCCGCATCGAAGTTGCCAGCACCGTGGGCCAGGGCACGCGCTTTACCGTCACGATTTGAACATTCAAGCCCGGCAACGCTATAAGATGGGCCACCAGACCGGCGCTGCGGCACAGCCCGCCGGCTGGCGGCACAGGGAATATCCGCCCCTCCAACAATGACAGCGGGGCCTTCAATGCGAAAGAAAAATGGCGCGCATCCTGGTGATTGAAGACGAGTCCCATATACGGGACAACCTGCTGCGCTTCGTCCGGCTGGAGGGCCATGRAGGCCTGTCCGCCGCGGACGGCCAAGCCGGCCTGCAACTGGCCCGGGAGCAGCTGCCGGACCTGATTTTTTGCGACGTGATGATGCCGCAGATGAACGGCATGGAAGTACTGGCCGCGCTTCAGGCGGAGCCCGCGCTCAGGCAGGTGCCCTTTGTGTTCCTGTCGGCCAGCGCGGAGTCGGAGCGGCTCGAAGAAGCCCTGCGTCTGGGTGCCAGCGGCTATGTGACCAAGCCTTTTAACTTCGCCCAGCTGCAGGCGGTGCTCAAACAGTATTTGCCCAAATAGGGCCGGCACTCGCGGTTAAAGGCCCAGCGCCTTCCAGCCCATGTGGCCGAGTTTTTCAAGCGTCGCGATGTTCTGCTCGAAGATGGCCTCGGCCTCGGGGAATGCCTCCACGGCCTTTTCGACGCTCTCCTCGCGCAGCAAATGCAGGATGGCGAAGGGCGCGCGGTTGGTGTAATTGCCGATGTCGTCGGGCTCGGTGCCGTCAAACTGGAACTGCGGGTGAAAGCTGGCCAGCTGGATCACGCCTTCCAGGCCGTGTTCATCCACCACGCCTTCGGCAATTTCCAGGAAGTCATTGAAATCCAGGAAGTCCTCGAACAAGGTGGGATGGATCAGCAGCGTGGTGTCGACCTCTTCGGCCGGCGTCGCCGCCAGCAAGTCCAGTTCGCGATCCAGTTCTTCAAGCAGGTCGTCCGCATGCCGGGCACGGCTCACCACCAGGCGCACCTGGTTCTTCACGTAGACCGCCTTGGCGAACGGGCACAGGTTGAGCCCGATCACGGCCTTTTCGAGCCAATGGCGGGTCCTGTCCAGGACCTCCTGGTCTGTCATGACAGCTCGCAAGCCTAGTGCAGGGCTTTGAAACGGACGCGTTTTGGCTTGGCACCCTCTTCACCCAAACGCTTCTTTTTGTCGGCTTCGTACTCCTGGTAGTTGCCGTTGAAGAAGGTCCACTGGCTGTCGCCTTCGGCGGCCAGGATATGGGTGGCGATGCGGTCCAGGAACCAGCGGTCATGGCTGATCACCAACACCGAGCCGGCGAATTCCAGCAGCGCGTCTTCGAGCGCGCGCAGGGTTTCCACGTCCAGGTCGTTCGAGGGTTCATCGAGCATCAGCACGTTGCCGCCCGCGATCAGGGTCTTGGCCAGGTGCAGGCGCCCGCGCTCGCCGCCCGACAGCATGCCGACGCGCTTTTGCTGGTCGGCGCCGTTGAAGTTGAAGCGGCCGGCATAGGCGCGGCTGGGCATGGTGAACTTGCCGACGGTCAGCATGTCCAGGCCGCCGGAGATGTCTTCCCAGACGGTTTTTTCATTGGCCAGGTCGTCGCGGTGCTGGTCGACGAAGGCCATGCGCGCGGTCTTGCCGATGGCGACCTCGCCGCTGTCCGGTGCTTCCTTGCCGGCGATCAGCTTGAACAACGTGGATTTACCCGCGCCGTTGGGGCCGATGATGCCGACGATGGCGCCTGCGGGCACCTGGAAGCTCAGGTTATCGATCAGCAGGCGGTCGCCGAAGGACTTGCTGACGTTCTTGAACTCGATGACCTCATTGCCCAGGCGCTCGGCCACGGGGATGAAGATTTCCTGGGTTTCGTTGCGTTGCTGGTATTCGAAGTCCGAGAGTTCCTCGAAGCGGGCCAGGCGCGACTTGCTCTTGGCCTGGCGCGCCTTGGGGTTCTGGCGCGACCATTCGAGTTCCTTCTTCAGGGCCTTGGCGCGTGCTTCCTCGCCCTTTTGCTCCTGCGCCAGGCGCTCGCCCTTCTGGTCCAGCCAGCTGCTGTAGTTGCCCTTCCAGGGGATGCCGTGGCCGCGGTCCAGCTCCAGGATCCACTCGGCGGCGTTGTCCAGGAAGTAGCGGTCGTGGGTGATGGCCACCACGGTGCCTGAAAAGCGCTGCAGGAACTGCTCCAGCCAGTCCACCGATTCGGCGTCCAGGTGGTTGGTGGGTTCGTCAAGCAGCAGCATGTCGGGCCGTGACAGCAGCAGGCTGCACAGGGCCACGCGGCGTTTTTCGCCGCCCGATAGCACGCCGATCTTGGCGTCCCAGGGCGGCAGGCGCAGCGCGTCGGCGGCGATTTCAAGCTGGTGTTCGGAATCGGTGCCGGCGGTGGCGATGATGGCTTCCAGGCGGGCCTGCTCGGCGGCCAGTGCGTCGAAATCGGCGTCGGGCTCGCCGTAGGCCGTGTACACGGCTTCGAGCTGGGCCTTGGCGGCGAACACCGCGCCCATGCCGGCTTCCACGCTTTCGCGCACCGTGTGCTCGGGGTCCAGCTTGGGTTCCTGCGGCAGGTAGCCGATGTTCAGGCCCGGCATGGGGGTGGCTTCACCCTCGATTTCCGTGTCCAGGCCGGCCATGATCTTGAGCAGCGTGGACTTGCCGGAACCGTTGGTGCCCAGCACGCCGATCTTGGCGCCCGGGAAGAAGCTGAGCGACACCTCTTTGAGGATATGGCGCTTGGGCGGCACGATCTTGCCGACCTTGTTCATAGTAAATACGTACTGAGCCATCAGGATTAACTTTGGTAAAAATGAAAAACAATGCCAGAAAACGGGCTGCCGGCGGTCCGCAAAAATGGTTTTACGGGCTGCCCTGCAGGCTTTCTTGCGGGCTGGAACGACACGCCGCGCCTGGGCGCAAACGCCTTTTGGCAAAGCGTGATTTATGCGTGAATGCCCCCATTATCGTTGCTGTGCGACAATACAGGCGTTGCTGGCTCCAGTTGCCTGCAACATTTGGGCACATCCGGGTACCGCTTCAAGTGGCTGCTTACGATGTTTTCGGCCCACTTTCTGACCCCATCTGCCTTTGACTGGCGGGTTGCCTTCCAGCAAGGTGCCCAACAGGCCGATCTAAAGCGCCACACGGCGCAACATCATGACATTTGAAGAATTGAACCTGGCCCCGGCCATTCTGAAGGCCGTGCTCGAGCAGGGCTACGACACCCCAACCCCCATCC
>NZ_JBFUBY010000167.1:0-9452 GCF_056405515.1 Polaromonas sp. P1_G2 | reverse complement strand
ACCTCCGCCAGCGACAACTGGTATGCGACCGTCGAAAAAACCAGCCAGACCGATGACGAACGCATCAAGGACATCACCGTGCTACCCCCTCCCGAGCATCTCATCCGCTTCTTCCCCATCCGCGGCACCGCCGTCGAGACGCTGATCAGCAAGACCCGCAAAAGCATCCACAACATCATCCAGGGCAAGGACGACCGCCTGCTGGTCGTCGTCGGCCCCTGTTCCATCCACGATCCCATGGCGGCGCTGGACTACGCCCGCAAGCTGGTCGAGCAGCGCAAGAAGTACGAAGGCACGCTGGAAATCGTGATGCGYGTCTACTTCGAAAAGCCGCGCACCACGGTTGGCTGGAAGGGGCTGATCAACGACCCCTACCTTGATGAAACCTTCCGCATCGACGAGGGCCTGCGCATCGCGCGCCAGCTGCTGATCGACATCAACCGCCTGGGCCTGCCGGCCGGCAGCGAGTTCCTTGACGTGATCTCGCCGCAGTACATCGGCGACCTGATCTCCTGGGGCGCGATCGGCGCGCGCACCACCGAAAGCCAGGTGCACCGCGAACTGGCCTCAGGCCTGTCGGCGCCCATAGGCTTCAAGAACGGCACGGACGGCAACATCCGCATCGCCACCGACGCCATCCAGGCGGCGGCGCGCGGCCACCATTTCCTGTCGGTGCACAAGAACGGCCAGGTCGCCATCGTGCAGACCAACGGCAACAAGGACTGCCACGTCATCCTGCGCGGCGGCAAGGCGCCCAATTACGACGCGGCCAGCGTTGCGGCGGCCTGCAAGGAGTTGGAAGCCTCCAAGCTGCCGGCCACGCTGATGGTGGACTGCAGCCACGCCAACAGCTCCAAGCAGCACGAAAAGCAGGTCGAAGTGGCGCGCGACATTGCGGGCCAAGTGGCCGGGGGCTCGCGCCACGTGTTCGGCCTGATGGTGGAAAGCCATCTCAATGCCGGCGCCCAGAAATTCACCCCGGGCAAGGACGACTCGAAGGCGCTGGAATACGGCAAAAGCATCACCGATGCCTGCCTGGGCTGGAACGATTCACTGGACGTGCTGGAAATCCTGTCGGCCGCTGTGCTCAAGCGCCGCGCGGCRAAGTAAAGCTGCTTGCGGGTTTGTGCGAATAGCCGCCACACCCGCAAGTCGCCGACCATGGGCACCTGATCAGGAGCACATCATCATGCGCAGCGAAGTCAGTGTGAGCTTCAAGGACAGCCCGCCCGTGCGGCTGGACCTCAACGAAGTGCAGCCCATGCCGCACGACGTGGCACGCTGGTGGCTGGACGACCAGTTCACGCAGATGGGCTGCGAGCCGTTGCGGCCCACCGGCAAGCTGCTGACCGCCGACAAGGTCGTGGTGGTGGCCCAGGCCGCCGGGCCGGCGAAGTTCGCCGAGGCCAAATGGGCGCAGGAGTTTGCCCGCGCGACCAGCGCGGCGCTGGCCAAGCCCGTCGTGCACATCGACGTGGCAACGCTCAGCATCACTTACTAATTAGTAGAGTAGTAGAGCCCCCCAGGAACTTCAGGCAAAAGCTCAGGCTTTCAGCGCCTCCAGCAATTTGGCGTGAATCCCGCCAAAGCCCCCGTTGCTCATGCACAGCAAATGGTCGCCAGGCCGGGCCGCCGCCTTGACCTGGTCGAGGAGCTGGTCAATGGTGCCGGCGACCTGGGCGCGTTCGCCCATGGGCGCCAGCGCGGCGCGCGCGTCCCAGTCCAGCCCGCCGGCGTGGCAGAAGGCCAGGTCGGCCTGCTCCAGGCTCCAGGGCAGCTGGGCCGTCATGGCGCCCAGCTTCATGGTGTTGCTGCGCGGCTCGAAGATGGCGAGTATGCGTTCGGCGCCCCGGCCGGCGCTTTGCAGCTGGCGGCGCAGGCCGTCCACCGTGGTGTGGATGGCGGTGGGGTGGTGGGCGAAGTCGTCATAGACGGTGATGTCGCCACCCTTGCGCGGGATCACGCCGCGCACTTCCATGCGGCGCTTCACGTTCTGGAATGCCGCCAGCGCCAGTGCCGCGGCCTCGGGCGCCACGCCTACATGCTCTGCCGCCGCGATGGCGGCCAAGGCATTGAGCTGGTTGTGCACGCCGCTGATGCCCCATTTCACATGGGCCACGGCCTCGCCGGCCCTGAGCACGTGGAAATCGTGCGGCTCGCCATGGGCCGTGAAGCCGGCTTTGTTCAGCAGGCCGTTGCCAAAGAGTAGCTGCTCACTCCAGCAGCCCTGGGCCAGCACGCGCTGCAGGCTGGCCTCGGCCGCGTTGACGACCACGCGGCCCTGCGAGGGTACGGTGCGCACCAGGTGGTGGAACTGCCGTTCGATGGCCGCAAGGTCGTCAAAAATGTCGGCGTGGTCGAACTCCAGGTTGTTCAGCACGGCGGTGCGCGGCCGGTAGTGCACGAACTTGCTGCGTTTGTCGAAAAATGCGGTGTCGTATTCGTCGGCCTCGATGACAAAGGTGTTGCCTTCGCCGAGACGGGCCGAGACACCGAAATTGAGCGGCACGCCGCCGACCAGGAAACCCGGCTTCAGCCCGGCATGCTCGAGGATCCAGGCCAGCATGGCCGTGGTGGTGGTCTTGCCGTGCGTGCCGGCCACGGCCAGCACGTGGCGCGGGCCGGTTGCGTGGTGCGTGGGGTGGTGCAGAACATGGCCCGATAGCCATTGCGGGCCGCTGGTATAGGGCTTGCCGCTGTTCAAGATGGCTTCCATCAGCGGGTACTTGGGCGTTCCATCGGCCAGCCGGGCGCGCGAGATCACGTTGCCGACCACAAACACGTCGGGCTCGAAGGCCATCTGGTCCGCGCCGTAACCCTCGATCAGTTCGATCCCCAGGCCGCGCAACTGGTCGCTCATGGGCGGGTAGACGCCGGTGTCGCAACCGGTGACTTTATGCCCCGCCTCCCGCGCCAGGGCAGCCAGGCCGCCCATGAAAGTGCCGCAGATTCCCAGAATATGTATGTGCATGGGCCTGTATTCTAGGCAGGGCTTTTTGCCGGCCCAATGCCGCCGGGGCAGTGGGCTGTGGCGGGCGGTGAACTTTAGGGCCAGATGGGCGCCTAACAGGGGCACAATCGCTTCGCTGCCCTCRTATCCTTCCTGGCCTTCGGGCCTGCCGACCGTGACCCCACACACCCTTAAATCCGAAATCGCCGCTACAGCCGCCGCAATGGTGGTCGAAGAAGGACTCGAATACKGCCCCGCCAAACGCCGCGCCGTCAAACAGATGGCGCTGCCGGCGCGCACCGAACTGCCCGGCAACGACGAGCTCGAAGACGCGGTGCGCGAATACATTGCGCTTTTCTGCGCCGACACCCAACCGGCCGAGCTGGCCGCCCTGCGCGAGCTGGCCCTGGTCTGGATGGAGCGCCTGGCGCAGTTCCGGCCTTACCTGGGCGGCGCGGTGTGGCATGGCACGGCGACACGGCTGTCCGACATCTACATCCAGCTTTTCTGCGATGACCCCAAATCGGCTGAAATCGCACTGATTGAGCACAATGTGGACTACGAGCCGCGCACCGTCACCGGTTTTACCGGCGACAGCGTGGAAGCGCTCAGCCTGCGAAGTGTGTGCAAACCTTTGAATGAAACGGTGGGTGTGCACCTGATGGTCTACGACCATGACGACTTGCGCGGTGCCCTCAAACCCGACGCCAAGGGCCGGACGCCACGGGGCGACCTCGCCGCCGTGCAAAAATTATTGACTTCCCAAGCCGGAGCTTCAGACACGTGAATCGCAGAAACATGCTTTATGGCAGCGCCGCCGCCATAGCCGGAATTGCCGGCGCCACCATGGCCTGGTGGAAATTCCAGCCGCACCAGGTGGATGCAAGCCCGACTGGGGCGGGTGTCGTGGGCACGGCGGGCGGCGCATCCGACGCCTTCTGGAGCCTGAACTTCGACACGCCCGATGGCAAGAACCTGTCCATGAGCAGCTTCCGCGGCAAGCTCTTGCTGGTGAATTTCTGGGCTACCTGGTGCCCGCCCTGTGTCGAGGAATTGCCGCTATTGGATTATTTCTACCAGGAAAACCGCGATAAAAACCTGCAAATAGTCGGTTTGGCTGTCGACCAACCGAGCGCGGTGCGGACCTGGCTGCAAAGCAAACCCCTGCATTTTCCGGTCGGCATGGCCGGCCTGGGCGGGACGGAACTCAGCAAGTCGCTGGGCAACATCGCCGGCAGCCTGCCGTTCACGGCGGTGTTCAGCGCGTCGGGCGAACTGCTGCATCGCAAGATCGGCAAGGTCCTGCCTGAAGACCTGGCGCAGTGGGCCAAGCTCACCTAGCTGCCTGTTACGGCTTTCGCCGCGAAATCCTCGTTAACCTGCGGTAACAAGCTTCTAACAGCAATATCTGAGCCCCATCCAGGGAAACAAAGCCAGCCGCCAGACGGTTTGGAATGGCCTCCGGCTTGATGTACACTCTGCGCTTTCCCGGGGAAAGCCGCTTGGCTGCTCCCCGCAGTAATTAACTGATAAGCGCTTTAAAGCGTAAAAGCAGAAAGTAAGTGAAAAAAGAAGGAAGATCGGTGGCCGCGTCAAGTGCGCCCTGTTTCCGGCCTTTCAGTCAAAAGCTGCGCCGAGATCCCGCGCCAGCATCTACCGTCGTTGGAGAGAACCCATGGATTTAAGAAAACTCAAAACCCTGATCGACCTCGTCTCGGAGTCCAACGTCTCCGAGCTGGAGATCACCGAAGCTGAAGGCAAGGTGCGCATCGTCAAATCCAGCGGCGCCCCCGTCGTGATGCAGCAGCCGGTTGCCATGGTAGCAGCTCCCGCAGCGGCCCCGGCCGCCGGTGCGCTTGGTGCTCCGGCCGCCGATGCGGCGCCTGCCGCCCCGGCCGGCCATGCCGTCAAGTCGCCCATGGTGGGCACCTTCTACCGCTCGGCCAGCCCTGGCGCCAAGCCCTTTGTCGAACTCGGCAGCGTGGTCAAGGAAGGCGAGACCATCTGCATCATCGAGGCCATGAAGATCCTCAACGAGATCGAAGCCGACAAGTCGGGCACGGTCACCAAGATCCTTTCGGAAAACGGCCAGGCTGTCGAATACGGCCAACCCCTCTTCATCATTGAATAAGCGGGGCTGAGCGCCTCCTTTTCAAACCAGGCTTACCGACGCATGTTCAAGAAAATACTGATCGCCAACCGCGGGGAGATCGCTTTGCGCATCCAGCGCGCCTGCCGCGAGCTCGGCGTGAAGGCCGTGATGGTCTATTCCGAGGCCGACCGCGAAGCCAAATACATCAAGCTGGCGGACGAATCGGTCTGCATAGGCCCGGCGCCCTCCAAAGACAGCTACCTCAACATGCCCGCCATCATCTCGGCGGCCGAGGTGACGGATGCCGAAGCCATCCACCCCGGCTACGGCTTCCTGAGCGAAAACGCTGACTTCGCTGAACGGGTGGAGAAAAGCGGCTTCAAATTCATCGGCCCCTCGCCCGAATCCATCCGCATCATGGGCGACAAGGTTTCGGCCAAGCAGACCATGATCAAGGCCGGCGTGCCATGCGTGCCCGGTTCCGAGGGCGCCTTGCCTGATGACCCGGTCGTCATCAAGCGCACCGCCAAGCAGGTCGGCTACCCCGTCATCATCAAGGCGGCCGGCGGCGGCGGCGGGCGCGGCATGCGCGTGGTGCACACCGAGGCGGCCCTGCTGCACGCGGTGCAGACCACCAAGGCCGAGGCCGGCGCAGCCTTCGGCAATCCCGAGGTCTACATGGAGAAATTCCTGCAGAACCCGCGGCACATCGAAATCCAGATCCTGGCCGACCAGCACAAGAACGCGGTCTGGCTGGGCGAGCGCGACTGCTCCATGCAGCGCCGCCACCAGAAAGTCATTGAAGAAGCGCCGGCGCCCGGCATTCCGCGCAAGCTGATCGAGCGCATCGGCGAGCGCTGCGTCGCTGCCGTCAAGAAGATAGGCTACCGCGGCGCGGGCACCTTCGAGTTCCTCTACGAAAACGGCGAGTTCTACTTTATCGAGATGAACACCCGCGTGCAGGTGGAGCATCCGGTCACCGAGTGGATCACCGGCGTGGACATCGTGCGCACCCAGATCATGGTGGCGGCCGGCGAAAAACTGCCGTTCGCCCAGCGCGACATCGAACTCAAGGGCCATKCCATCGAATGCCGCATCAAYGCGGAAGACCCCTACAAGTTCGTTCCCTCGCCGGGGCGCATCACGACCTGGCACACCCCCGGCGGGCCGGGCGTGCGCGTGGATTCGCACATTTACGCCAACTATTTCGTGCCCCCCAACTACGACTCCATGATCGGCAAGATCATCGTGCACGGCGATACGCGCGAGCAGGCCCTGGCCCGCATGAGCACGGCGCTGGCCGAAACCGTGGTTGAAGGCATCAACACCAACATCCCGCTGCACCGTGAGCTGATGGTGGACGCCAAGTTCATGGACGGCGGCACGAACATCCACTACCTGGAAGAGTGGTTGTCGAAACGTGAGCGCTGAGCACTTCCCGGGCGCGCGATGAGTTTGTTCGAGCTGATCCTTCTGGCCCCCGTCGATGAGGTGGAAACCCTCAGCGAGGCGCTGGACGCACTCGATGCGCTCAGCGTGTCGGTGGAAGACGCCGACGCCCAGACGCCGGCCGAGCAGGCGCTGTTCGGCGAGCCGGACATGCCGCCGCCCAAGGCGGGCTGGGAGCGCTCCCGCATCGTTTCGCTGTTTGCCACCGAAGCCCTGGCGCGCGACGCGGCCGAGGTGCTGGCAGCCCAGGATTTTTTCGCCGGCTGCCGCGTGGTCGCCATCCAGCCCGTGCCGGAGCAAGACTGGGTGCGCCTGACGCAGTCGCAGTTCGAGCCGGTGGACATCACGCCTGAATTCTGGATCGTGCCGACCTGGCATGAACCGCCCGCCGAAGCCAAACAGGTGATTCGCCTGGATCCGGGCCTGGCCTTTGGCACGGGAACGCACCCGACCACACGCATGTGCCTGCGCTGGATCGCTGGCCGGACCGGCCAGGACCTGGGCCGTGTGCTGGACTACGGCTGCGGCTCGGGCATCCTGGCCATTGGCGCGGCGAAGTTCGGCGCCGCCGACATCGACGCCGTCGACATTGATCCGGCCGCCGTCGAATCGACGCGCGCCAATGCCGAGGCCAACCATGTGGCGCTCAATGCCGGCTTGCCCGAAAAAGCCTTGGGCCAGTACCGCACCGTGCTGGCCAATATCCTGGCCACGCCGCTCAAGGTGCTGGCGCCGCTGCTGTGCGCGCACGTCGAGAAAGGCGGCCATCTGGTGCTCGCCGGCATCCTGGAGCGCCAGGCCGACGAGCTCAAGGAAGCCTACGCTCCTTATTGCCAGCTCAGCGTGCATGACACGCAAGAGGGCTGGATCCTGATGACCGCCCGGTTCTGAGCCGGCACCGGCCGTCGCGTATGGCGGTTTCCAGGCCGTCGGAGACAGGCGCCACCCCTACAATACAGCGCTAAATGAGCCTGATTACGCGCTGCCCCGCCTGCGGCACGATGTTCAAAGTCGTGACCGACCAACTCAAAGTCTCACAAGGCTGGGTGCGATGCGGGCATTGCGCCGAAGTGTTCGATGCGTCGGCCCATCTGTTGCCGCGCGACATGTCCTCGCTGACCGCTCCCGCGGCCGCGCTGCTCGACTCGGTGCCCGACACGACCGCCGCGCCCCTTCCGGTGTTTGACGCGCCGACCGAGCCCCAAAGCCTGCCCGAGGCCGATCCACCGGTGGCGCCGTCCCGGCAGGAATGGGCGCCGGCCCGCTCGTTTGCCGACAGGGCGCCGCTCAGGCCTTCCAGCCCCGGCTGGGACGACGCCCAGGACAGCGCCGCCGATTTTGATCCCGTGCGCTGGAAGCAGGCTCAGCAGGAACGCCAGCACGACCCGCTGGAGCTGCCCGCCGAATCACTGCCCGACGCGCCGCCGCCGCGCCAGTCCGTCGTGGTGCGCGAGGAGGCCATCGAGGACGATTCCAGCTTCGCCTATTCGGACGTGGATTCCGGCATGCCGGGACGGCCCGTGGAACACGACGTGTCTTTTGTGCGGGAAGCGCGGCGCAAGGCCTTCTGGCGAAAACCGCTGACGCGCTGGTCACTGGCCCTGCTGTCCTTGCTGCTGCTGGCCACACTGGTGGCGCAATGGGCGATCCAGCAAAGGAATACGCTGGCCGCGCTGGAGCCGGGGCTGTTGCCGGCGCTGCAGGCGCTGTGCGGCCCGCTGCACTGTGAGGTCCGCCCGCCGCGCCACATTGAGACGCTGGTCATCGACAGCTCCAGCTTCAACCGGATAGGCCCCGACGCCTACCGCCTGAGCTTCACGCTCAAGAACACCGGCGTGACGGTGCTGGAAATGCCCTCGCTGGAAGTGACCCTGACCGACACCCAGGACCAGGCCGTGGTGCGCCGCGTCCTGGCGCCGGCGCAGTTCGGCGCCAAGGCCGCGACGCTGGCGGCGCAGTCCGAACTGGCGGGCCTGGTCATCATGAAAGTCACGGGTGATGCTCCCGCGTCGTCCCCTTCCTCCGCTTCGTCCTCTCCTTCCGCGCCCGCAGCCCTGCGGGTGGCGGGCTACCGTGTCCTGGTTTTTTATCCCTGATTGAAACGAGAAAATCAATGTCCGCTGTTATCTGTGGTTCCCTGGCGTTTGACACCATCATGAGCTTTGAGGGGCGCTTTTCCGAGCAGATCCTGCCCGACCAGCTGCACATCCTCAACGTGTCTTTCCTGGTGCCGGCGCTGCGCCGCGAATTCGGCGGCTGCGCCGGCAACATCGCCTACAGCCTGCGGCAGCTGGGCGGCACGGCACTGCCGATGGCGACGGTCGGCAGCGACGGCGCAGAGTATGTGGAGCGCATGACTGCCCTGGGCATCAGCACCGAGTTCGTGCGCCAGGTCGGCGACACCTATACCGCGCAGGCCATGATCATGACCGACCGCGACAATAACCAGATCACGGCGTTTCACCCCGGCGCGATGATGCAGGCCCACGTGACGCGCATCGCGGCGCGCGGCGACATCAAGCTGGGCATTATTTCGCCCGATGGGCGCGACGCCATGCTGCAGCATGCCGAGCAGTTCAAGGCGGCCGGCAYCCCCTTTGTGTTCGACCCGGGCCAGGGCCTGCCCATGTTCGACGGCAAGGAGCTCTCGCATTTCGTCGAGCTGGCCACCTGGGTCACGGTCAACGACTACGAAGCCAAAATGCTCTGCGACCGCACCGGCCTGTCCTGCGCCGAATTGTCCCGGCGCGTGCAGGGCCTGGTGGTGACGCTGGGCGCCGAAGGCTGCGAAGTCTGGATTGACGGCGAGAAAACCCTGGTGCCGCCCGTGAAGGCCGAGGCCGTGGTGGACCCGACCGGTTGCGGCGACGCCTTTCGCGGGGCACTGCTGTTCGGCCTGGAGCAGGGCTGGCCGCTGGCGCGTTGCGCCGCGCTGGGCAACCGGGTTGGCGCACTGAAGAT
>NZ_JBFUBY010000166.1:0-9497 GCF_056405515.1 Polaromonas sp. P1_G2 | reverse complement strand
ACATCGCCGCGCTCAGCGCACGGCACGCGGGCGCGCCACGCCCCAGCTTTATCCTGCCGCCCGAAGCCACCCAGGCCATCAAGTTCACCGGCGGCACCACGGGCGCGCCCAAGGGCGTGATGCAGACCTACCGCGCGTGGATGGCCAACATCACAAACCAGATCAACGCCTGGGGTTTTGACGAGCATGAACGTTATGTGGTGGCCGCGCCCGTCACGCACGGCACCTCGACTTACCTCTTGCCCGTACTGGCCCAGGGCGGCCGCCATGTGCTGCTGGCCGGCGCGGGCGCCGAGGCGGTGCGCGCCGCCTTCAAGGACAAGGGCGGCACCGTGAGCTTCATGCCGCCCACGCTGGTCTATATGCTGATGGCCCTGCCCGGCGCCTCGCGCGCCGACTTCCCGAATCTGCGCCGCCTGATCTACGGCGGCGCCCCCATGCCGCCTGAAAAAATCCGCGAAGTCCGCAACTTCTTCGGCCCGGTGCTGGGCACCACCTACGGCCAGACCGAGGCCCCGCAAATTTTGACGGTGATGCGGCCCGAAGATTTTGAGGACGAACGCAACTGGGCCGCCGTGGGCCGCTCCACCTGGTTCAGCGACGTCGCCATCATGGCGCCCGGCGGCAAGCTGCTGCCCACCGGCGAGGTCGGCGAAGTCGTGGCGCGCGGCGACCTGCTGATGTCGGGCTACTGGCGCCTGCCCGGCCTGAGCGCCGAAACCATCGTCGACGGCTGGCTGCACACCGGCGACCGCGGCCTGATCGACGAGCGCGGCTACCTCTACCTCAAGGACAGGCTCAAGGACCTGGTCATCACCGGCGGCTTTAACGTCTACCCCGTCGACGTCGAGAACGCGCTGGGCCAGCACCCCGCCGTGCATGAATGCGCCGTCTTCGGCATCCCCGACGACAAATGGGGCGAAGCCGTGCACGCCGCCGTGCAGCTGCGCGCCGGCCGGCAGGCCACAGCCGCCGAGCTGATCGCCTTTGTGCGCGAACGCCTGGGCCCGGTGCAGACACCGAAGCTGATCCACTTCCACGACACCCTGCCGCGTTCGCCGGTCGGCAAGGTCCTGAAAAGCGCCGTGCGCGAACAAGCCCTGGCCGCCGCTGCGGCGACCGCGGCTGCCTGATGAATGAAAGACTTCCCATGACCAGCGCCAAAAAGTCCCAAGCCAAACCCGTCACCAGCCTGTGCACCCACACGCTGACCAGCCTGCGCTACCGCAACGCCGACCTGGTCCAAGACCTGATGGGCAAAAAGACGTTCACCGAAGTCATGCTCATGCAGATCCTGAACCGCACCCCGCGCGGCGTAGACCTGCGCATCACCGACGCGGTGCTGATTGTCTTGATGGAACACGGCCTCACCCCCAGCGCCATCGCCACCCGCTTGGTCTATATGAGCGCCCCCGAAAACCTGCAAGGCGCAGTGGCTGCCGGCCTGCTGGCCGTCGGCAGTTCCTTCGTCGGCACCATGGAAAACTGCTCAGGCCTGCTGGACCGCATTGCATCGGCCGCAGACCCAGAAGCCGAAGCCTTAACCATCGCCCAACATTACAAAAACCTCAAAAGCCCGATACCTGGCTTCGGCCACCACCTGCACAAACCGGTAGACCYGCGCGCCTACAAGCTGCTCGATTTAGCCCGAGCCGAACCCGAACTGGCCGGCGACAAGATACGCGCGCTGGAGCGGCTCTCGGCGGCGGTTGATGCGGTCGCGGGCCGGCCCATCACGATCAATGCGACCGGGGCTGTGGCGGCGTTGCTGGGGGAGATGGGGGTGCCGACTGCCGTGATGCGCGGCTTTGCCGTGATTTCGCGTGCGGCGGGGCTGGTGTCGCATATCGTCGAGGAGCAGAGCAGTCCCTCGGGGCGGTTTATTTGGGAGACGGTGGAGGGGGCGGTTCCGTTTGTGGGGGGAAATGCCCAGGCGGAGACTTGACGGTTGTTCGGTTTAGCGTGCCTGAGGACGTGGACTTTTCACTCCTCGGCGCCTGGAGCCTTTTCATTTCGCGCTCTCCTCGCGCGATTTCTATCGTCAGCTACTTTGACCTCTTCTAGGGAGGTGGGAATTGCATCGTGAACAGCTTCTGTAAGCACGAACGATTCCGAGAGAACACTTGGAAAACTTAGGTTGTTCGGAAGAGCTACTGTGTATGGAGGCGAAGCGCCGTTATATGACTTCAAATAACTAATAACATTTTGCATAGATGCTGAAATCAACTGCAAAAGTTCTGCCAATTCTTCGAGATTCCAATTCACGCTGTGACGCTTAGCCAGACGACTGCGGTTACCTTTGGCGGGGCTACAAGCCCTATCTATGACATCAAAGCTCGTGCCAAATCGACTCCCGCCAATGGTGATTTCCTTTGGTTCAGTGTCAGTAGGGTTTACAGCCTGTTGAATTCCGTCGAAATCTGATCCACTTAGCGCAGTAATTTCCATCCAAAACTGACCCACGTAGGCACTACCCTGCTTGTTTTAAAAGCAGGGGAAATTAGGAGTGATAGACGTGGCGACATTGAATGTCATCAGGCGATGGGCATTGAGGGATCAGATGTCCATCCGCGAGATCTCAAGGCGTACAGGCCTGGCTCGCAACACAGTGAAGAAGCACCTGCGATCGGAAGAGAGCGAGCCTAGCTACCAAAGGCGGGCAACCCCTAGCAAGCTCGATCCCTACGCCGAGAAGCTGGCCACCTGGCTAGTGACCGAGGCAACAAAATCGCGGAAACAGYGGCGCACTTTGAGGCAGATCCACACAGACTCAGCCCAAAAAGGAGAAAACCAAGAACTTATCCACATCGTGAGCACCTTCTGCTCACAAAGAGTGTGGGTCAATATTCGATGGAAAACTCGGGTCAGACTTCAGTGCAATTCAACACCTTCATGTCAAAACTGTACTCTGGCGTCTTCCTAAGCCCTCTTCTTAAACATCCCAGAAGCCCCACTGGCCGCCCGAATCTCATCGGCCGTCGCCTTCAAGGCCTCGGACAACTCCTCCATCCGCACCAGCGGCCCAGCAATCGCGGCCACGCCTATTTGCCCAATATGAGTGGACAACTCCCTTCAATGGACAATCAAAAGCGGCGCCGGCCAAGCCTGTAGCCCGCGCCCTGTAGTCCCCGAGGAACAAAGCCACCAGTTCCCCGCGCATACGGTGCACAATCAGTGCGGCGCCACTGGTAGCACCACAAATCCCATATAAACACCTATATTTGGATATACAAATCATTTAATGATCCATATTTGGTTATTTCTGAAAAATTGATTGATGARTTTTGACTAAAAACAGATAATCATCTTTATTTGGCACTTTAATTAATTTAAACAGTCATATTTAGATAGTTATTTCTCATGACACCAAGCCCTTTACCCGTTGACCGGACCCTCCAGCGCCTTGGCCAGAACATCAGCCTGGCGCGGCTGCGCCGCAACCTCTCCCAGGCAGCGTTGGCGGAGCGCATAGGCGCGTCGGTGAACACCGTGCGGCGCATGGAGGCGGGCCACCCCGGTACCGCGCTGCAACACCTGGCGCGAACCCTTCAGGTGCTGGGCGGGCTGGGGGCGCTGGACCAATTGCTGGACACACAGCAAGACGCCATTGGCCTGGCACTGATGGATGAGAAGGTGCCGCGCCGCGCGCGCCTGCCCAAGGCCAGGGCCGATAGCGGCGCTTTCTGATCTGCCCCCAAGGAAGCACCCATGGCCACCCTCAAAAAATCCAGGACACCCGAGCCAGTCGGCAAGGCGGAGCTGGATGTGTTGATCGGGCGCGACGAGCTGCCGGTGGGCAAGCTGGTTTATGTGAAGTCCGGCCAGCGGGAGTTCTCGCAGTTCGCGTATGCGCCGGCATGGCTCACGCAAGCGCGTGCGTTTGACATCTCTACAGACCTGCAACGGGTGCAGGGCTTCCAGGCCCGAAAAGCCCCCGGCAAGGACGACTCCTGCTTCTTCATGGCCTTGGCGGACACCGAGCCGGACGCATGGGGCCGCCGGGTGATCGCGCGGGCGCATGCGAAAGAGCGCAAGGACAACCCGGCGCTGGGTGCCCTGACGGAGCTGGACTACCTGTGCGCGGTGGACGACTTTAGCCGTATCGGCGCGCTGCGCCTGCACGATGCGAAGCGAGGCTACCTGCGCGTCACCGAAGAAGGCCAGCGCGCCACCCCGCCCCTGCTGGAGCTTGAAAAAATACTGAGCGCGTCGCGCGCGGTGGAGCTCAACAAGGAATCGGCCGCCGACCTGAAGTACCTGCAGGGCAAGGGCACCTCCCTGGGCGGGATGCGCCCGAAGTGCACGGTGGTGGACAGCGACGGCTGGCTGGCCATGGGAAAGTTTCCGAGTGTTCAGGACGAACGCAGCGTGACGCGCGGAGAGGTTTTGGCCTTGCGCCTGGCGGAAAAGGCCGGCATTGACACCGCCAGGGCGCGCGTGGTGATGGTGCAGGGCGAACCGGTGGCACTCATCCGGCGCTTTGACCGCACCGCGGACAACGGGCGGATTCCTTATATGTCGGGCGCGACCTTGCTGCAGGCCGCCCGCAATGACGAGCGCGCCTACGCGGAAGTGGTGGACGCGATGCGCTCCAAGGTCGTTGAATTCGCCAATGACACGCGGCAACTCTGGCGCCGGCTGGTGTTCAACCTGCTGATCACCAACGTCGACGACCACCTGCAGAACATCGGCTTCCTGTATGTGGACAAAAACCTGTGGCGCCTGGCGCCGGCGTTTGACCTGAACCCCTTCCCGGACAAAGAGCGTGAGTCCAAAACCTGGTTGACCGAGGACACGGGGGCCATCACCTCGGTGGGCCAGTTGCTGGCGCAAGCCGCGCGCTTTGAACTGGCGCCCGCGGATGCCCTGCGCATCCTGGCTGAAGTGGTGACGGCGGTCGTCCAGTGGCGGACTGTCGCCGTTTCAAGCGAGGTGGGCCTTTTGCCCAGGGAGCTTGAGGACTTTGCGCCTGCCTTCGAGCATGCGGAGCTTGAAGAAGCGAAGGGTTTGGTGGCTTCCGCGGGGCCTATTCCCGCGGCATGACGGGGCTTCTGCGCTCCGGCCCTCAATCCACCGCAGGCAAGCGCTCCAGCAGCTTGTCGAGCGTAATCGGATAATCCCGAACCCGCGCGCCAGTCGCGTTGTACACCGCATTGGCAACTGCAGCGGCAATCCCACAAATCCCAAGCTCCCCCACCCCCTTGGCCTTCATAGGCGAGGACATAGGATCAGTCTCATCCAGGAAGACCACCTCCTGGTGCGGAATGTCGGCATGCACCGGCACCTCATAACCCGCGAGGTCGTGGTTCACAAAAAAGCCATGGCGCTTATCGACCACGAGTTCTTCCATCAGCGCGGCGCCGACGCCCATGGTCATGGCGCCTATGACCTGGCTGCGCGCGGCCTTGGGGTTGAGGATGCGGCCTGCGGCGCAGACGGCTAGCATGCGGCGCACGCGGATCTCGCCGGTGGCGGCGTCCACACCCACTTCCACAAAATGCGCGCCAAAAGTCGACTGCTGGTATTTTTTGTCGAGGTCGCCGTATTCCATGAAGTCTTCGGCCACCAGGCCCTTGTCGCCGGCGATCTGCGCGAGCGGGATGGAGCGGCCGCCGGCGTGCAGCATGCCGTCGGCAAAGACCGCGTCGGGTGCGGTGATGCCGGCGCTTTGGGCGATGGTTTCGCGCAGCTTCATGCAGGCGGCGTAGACGCCTGAGGTGGAGCTGTTGGCGCCCCACTGCCCGCCGGAGCCGCAGGAGACCGGGAAGGCCGAATCGCCGAGGCGCACCAGCACTTTTTCGAGCGGCACGCCCATGGTTTCCGCGGCGGTCTGTGCGATGACGGTGTAGCTGCCGGTGCCTATGTCGGTCATGTCGGTTTCCACCGTGACGATGCCGTTCTTGTCGAGCCGCACGCGCGCGGCGGACTTCATGGTCAGGTTGTTGCGGAAGGCAGCGGCGACCCCCATGCCGACCAGCCAGCGGCCCTCGCGCACCTGCGCGGGCTGCGCCTTGCGCCGGTTCCAGCCGAACTGCTCGGCGCCCAGGCGCAGGCATTCAACCAGGCGGCGCTGCGAAAAAGGCCGGCCGGCCTGCTCGGGGTCGACCTGGGTGTCGTTGCGGACGCGGAACTCGATCGGGTCCAGGCCCAGCTTCTCGGCCATCTCGTCCATGGCGATTTCAAGCGCCATCAGGCCGGGCGCTTCGCCGGGCGCGCGCATGGCGTTGCCCTCGGGCAGGTCGAGCACGGCCAGGCGCGTGGCGGTGAAGCGGTTGGCGCTGGCGTACAGCAGGCGCGACTGGTTCACCGCGGTTTCGGGCTGGCCTTCGGGCAGGTCGCCGGACCAGCCCTCGTGCGCCATGGCGGTGAGCTTGCCGTCGCGGCCRGCGCCCAGGCGTATGCGCTGGATGGTGGCCGGCCTGTGCGTGGTGTTGTTCGCCATCAGCGGCCGCTGCAGCGCGACCTTGACGGGGCGCCCGGCCGCGCGCGCGCCGAGTGCGGCCAGCAAGGCGTCGGCCCGCACCCACAGCTTGCCGCCGAAGCCGCCGCCGATAAAAGGCGAGACCAGGCGCACGTTCTCTTTGGGGATGCCCAGCGTGGCGGCCATGTCGCCGACGCTCCAGTCGATCATCTGGTTGGCCGTCCAGAGCGTGAGCTTGTCGCCCTGCCAGGCGGCCGTGGAGGCGTGCGGCTCCATCATGGCGTGCGACTGGTCGGGCGTGGTGTAGGTGGCGTCGAGCTGCACCGGCGCGGCGGCGAAGGCGCCCGCGAAGTCGCCGATTTTGGACTCGGGCGTGCCGCCGAAGTCGGAGGCTTTGGCCAGCGGTGCGCTGGCTTTTGCGGCGGCCAGGTCGAACTTGCCGGGCGTGCGCTCGTACTGGATTTTGATCAGCTGGGCGGCGGCGCGCGCCTGCTCGAAGGTCTTGGCGACGACCACCGCGAGCGCCTGGTGGTAGTGGTCTATCTCGGGGCCGCCCAGCAGCTTGGCGGTATTGAACCTGCCCTTGCCGAGCTTGCCGGCGTTGCGCGCGGTGACGATGGCCAGCACGCCGGGCGAGGCGCGCGCCGCGTCCAGGTCCATGGAGGCGATACGGCCCTTGGCGATGCCGGCGCCGACGATGTAGCCATAGGCCGGGTCGGGCACGGCGTCGTGGCGCTCATAGGCGTAGGGCGCGCCGCCGCTGGTCTTGAGCGGGCCGTCGATGCGGTCGGTGGGTTTGCCGATGACCTTGAGCTGGTCTATCGGGTTGGTGGTGGCGGGGGTGTCGAATTTCATGCTGCGCTCCTTGCCTGGGCCAGCACGGCGGCGAGCGTGCGCTCGACCAGGGTCAGCTTGAAGGCGTTGTCGGGTGTGGGCTGGGCGCCGGCCAGCAGGCCGGCGGCCACGGCCTTGGCGCCCTGCGGCATCGCGGCCTCGGCGGCCTCGACGCGCCAGGGCTTGTGCGCCACGCCGCCCAGCGCGACGCGGCCAGCGCCGCCGGGCTGCACGATGGCGGCCACGGAGACCAGCGCGAAGGCGTAAGAGGCGCGGTCGCGCACCTTGCGGTAGATGTGGGTGCCACCCACCGGCTTGGGCAGGCTCACCGAGGTGATGAGTTCGCCGGACTCCAGCGCGGTCTCGATGTGCGGCGTGTCGCCGGGCAGGCGGTGGAAGTCGGCAATCGGGATGACGCGGGCCTGGCCGTTGGGCCGCACGGTTTCCACCGTGGCGTCGAGCGCGCGCATAGCCACGGCCATGTCGCTGGGGTGGGTGGCGATGCAGGCCTGGCTGGCGCCGAGGACCGCGTGCTGGCGCGTGTGGCCGCCGATGGCGCTGCAGCCGCTGCCGGGCTGGCGCTTGTTGCAGGGCTGGTCGGTGTCGTAGAAATAGGGGCAGCGCGTGCGCTGCAGCAAGTTGCCGGCGGTGGTGGCCTTGTTGCGCAGCTGGGGCGAGGCCCCGGCCAGCAGCGCACGCGACAGCACGCCGTAGTCGCGCCGCACGCGCTCGTCGGCGGCCAGCGCGGTGTTGCGCACCAGCGCGCCTATGCGCAGCCCACCCTCGGGCGTGGCTTCTATCTTGTCGAAGGCCAGGCCGTTGACGTCCACCAGGTGGGCCGGCGCCTCGATCTGCAGCTTCATCAGGTCCAGCAGGTTGGTGCCGCCGGCGATGAACTTGGCGTTGGCATGGCGCATGACGGCCTTCGCGGCCTCGGCCGGGGTGCGCACGCGCTCATAAGTAAAGGGTTTCATGTCGCCACCCCCGCGACTTCGGTAATCGCCTCGGCGATATTGGAATAGGCGCCGCAGCGGCAGAGGTTGCCACTCATGCGCTCGCGCAGCTCGTCGGCCGACAGCACGGGGCGGGTGTTGAGGTCGGCGCTGACGTGGCTGGGGACGCCGCGCCGCATCTCATCAAGCATGCCGACCGCCGAGCAGATCTGCCCCGGCGTGCAGTAGCCGCACTGGTAGCCATCGTGCTTGACGAAGGCCGCCTGCATGGGATGCAGCTGGCGCGGCGTGCCCAGGCCTTCGATGGTGGTGACCTTGGCACCCTCGTGCATTACCGCCAGCGTGAGGCAGGAGTTGATGCGCTGGCCGTCGACCAGCACGGTGCAGGCCCCGCACTGGCCGTGGTCGCAGCCTTTTTTGGTGCCGGTCAGGTGCAGGTGCTCGCGCAGGGTGTCGAGCAGCGTGGTGCGGGTGTCGAGGTTCAGCGTGTGCGCCTTGCCGTTCACCTCGATCGTGACGCGGGCGGTGGGTACGGTGCCGGCGGTTGCGGAAGGGGGTTCAGTGGCGGCCATCGTGTCCTTGGGAAGTGAGCTGACGGCCGCCGAGGCGGCGCCCGCAATCAGCAGGCCTCGACGGGAAACCGTGAGGGGGTCGGGATTGTTCATGGGGGGTCACCYTTGTGATTAGACCAGCTAGGGAAAGGTTGAGCATCCGCGTGGGTGGGGATCTCCTTTGTAGGACTGTGGCTTAGGGTGTGGTCGGTGGCGGTTACTCCGGGGCTGCGCCGCCGTGGCCCTGGGGTTATGTGTCGAAGCCCGGTCTTGCTCCGGCGGAGTGCCCTTCTCTTGATCTTGCTGGCCGGGGTTGCCGGCAGCAACTCACTTTTCTTTGCTTCGCCAAAGAAAAGAAGCAAAAGAAAACGCGACCCTGGTTGCTGCGTCCCTCCGCTTCGCTGCGGGCAACCTGCGGTGCTCGGTTCAGGCGGGGTCTCGCTAAACTCGCCTTCGGCTCAGACAACGCGATCCCTGATCCGCCTGAACCTGCGCTCCTCGGCGCATCCACAAGGGGTGGGGAAGGAATACCAATTACCGAATGCAAAGAAACAAGGACTCGCCTTGGCGAGTCCTTGTTTGTATTGGTCTTCTTGGTATCTTCTGTCCCCGCTCCCGATCCCGATTGCCCCGTCCTGGCTGGGCCGAGGAGCGCAGACGTAGGCGGATCAGGGATCGCGCTTGTCTGAGCGAAGCGAGTTTGCGCGAGACCCCGCCGTAGTCGAGCACCGCAGGTTG
>NZ_JBFUBY010000165.1:0-9527 GCF_056405515.1 Polaromonas sp. P1_G2 | reverse complement strand
CGGCAGTATCAGTTCCACCGCCATGTTCAGGCCCTCACCAACAATGAACGTTTTACCGCCGCGACAATGTCGGGCACCTGGGGCACCGCGGCTTTTTCGAGTTCGGGGTTGTAGGGCAAGGGGCAGTCGGCGCCACCCAGCCGGATGATGGGCGCGTCCAGCCGGTCGAAGGCCGCGCTCTCGGCGATCATCGCGCTGACCTCGGCGCCTATTCCCAGCTGCTTGGTGCCTTCGTAGACACAGACCAGGCGCGTGGTCTTGCTCACGCTCCTGATCAGGGTGGAATGATCCAGCGGCCGCAGCGAACGCAAATCCACCACCTCGGCCGAAATGCCCTGGGCCGCGAGCAGCTCGGCGGCCTCCAGTGCGCGGTGCACCATGATGGCGGTCGCGGCGATGGTGACGTCGGTGCCTTCGCGGCGCACGCGAGCCTCGTGCAAGGGCTCGGTGTAATAGCCTTCGGGGACAGGGCCCTTCATCTTGTAGAGCAGCTTGTGCTCGAAGAACATCACCGGGTCCGGGTCTTCGATGGCGGCCAGCAGCATGCCCTTGGCGTCGTGCGGCGTCGAGGGCTGCACCACCTTGAGGCCGGGCACGTGGGCAAACCAGGCTTCCAGGCTCTGGCTGTGCTGGGCCGCGGCGCCGGTGCCTGAACCACTGGGGAAACGCATGACCAGCGGCACCGAAGCCTTGCCGCCCAGCATGAAACGCATCTTGGCGGCCTGGTTGACTATCTGCTCCATCGCCAGCGAGGCGAAGTCGGAAAACTGGAATTCATAGACCGGCCGGCGCCCCATCAGGGCCGCGCCCACCGCGACGCCCGCGCCGCCGAGTTCGGAGATCGGCGTGTCCATCACGCGCTCCTCGCCGAAGCGCTGCACCAAATCGCCGGTGACCTGAAAGGCGCCGCCGTAGACGCCGATGTCCTCGCCCATCAGGAAGACGCGCTCGTCGCGCTCCATCGCGATGCCCAGCGCTTCCTGGATAGCCTGCGAATAAGTCAGTTCACGCAACGCTTCAGCCATGGACGGTCTCCGCCACGGGTGCGGCATAGACAAAATCCGTCAGGCTGGCGATGTCGGGCGCCGGGCTGTCCTTGGCGAACGTCACCGCGTCTTCGATTTCCTGTTCCACGCTTTTCACCAGCGCATCCACTTCATCCTGTTCAATCATTCCGTGCTTCAGCAAGTCCTGCTCGAACAGCACGATGGGGTCGCGTTCGACCCAGGACTCGATTTCTTCCTTGGTGCGGTAGCGGTTGCGGTCGCTTTTGGAATGGCCGCGGTGCCGGTAGGTCAGGCATTCGATCAGGGCCGGGCCGCCGCCGGCGCGTGCGCGTTCAATCGCCGCGTGCGCCGCTTCGGCGACGTCGGCAAAGCTGTTGCCGTCGATCGTGAGCCCGGGCATGTCGTAGGCCAGCGCGCGCGTGGCGATTTTTTTCACGGCGGTGGAACGCTCGGTCGAGGTCGACATGCCGTACTTGTTGTTCTCGCAGACAAAGACCACGGGCAGCTTCCAGATCGCCGCCATGTTCAGGCCTTCGTGAAAAGCGCCTTCGTTGTTGGCGCCGTCGCCGAAGAAGCAGACCACCACGTTGGGCTTTTTCATCTGCTTGAGCGCCAGCGCGGCGCCGACAGCGATCGGGATGCCGCCGCCCACGATGCCATTGGCGCCCAGGTTGCCGCCCGCCACGTCGGCGATGTGCATGGAGCCGCCGCGGCCGCGGCAGTAGCCGGTGTCCTTGCCGAAAAATTCGGCGAACATGTATTTGGGCTCCGCGCCTTTGGCAATGCAGTGGCCGTGGCCGCGGTGCGTGGAGGTGATGCAGTCCGCCGCGCCCAGGTTGATGCCGACGCCGACGGCGCTGGCCTCTTGCCCTATCGACAAGTGCATGGTGCCGTGCACCAGGCCGCGCATATAGGCCTGTTCGGCGCCTTCCTCAAAGCGGCGAATCAGCACCATCTGGCGCAAGGCCTTGTGCAGGGCCGCCTTGCCCAGGCGGGTGTAGGCCTGGGGGGCGGTGGGTTTGAGCACGGCGTTCATGCGTGCTCCAGCACGCCGTAGACCAGCTCGTCCTGGCGCCGGCGCAGCTCGACGATGCGCGAGCCCGGGTCGACCGCGACATTCGCGTAGGTCAGCAGCTCGCCCTTGTGGATGTGCGCCGTCACCGTGCCGCGCTCGATCAGGCCGCAGGGCACGGCGTTCTTCGCGCGCGCGTCACCGGCCGCCATGGCCCAGGCGCGGTAGGTGTATTCGCCGATCGCGTCCAGCCGGTCGCCGGGTTTCAGGTCGCACTTGGCCAGCGCGCAGACTTCGGCCGTGGGCCTGGGCAGCGGCGCCATGTCGGCGCGGCCATAGAGCACGGCGCGCGCGCAGGTCAGCGGCACTTCCAGGCTGCACAGGTGGTAAGGGCGGTAGAAGGTGTAGTAAGGGCCGGTGCCCAGCTTGAGGTAGTCCATGCGCTCGCGCAGCCGCGGGTGCGCCATCTCGGCGACCACAAACACACCGGGCGCCACGCCCTTGCCGACGGTGTAGTCGACCACGCCCTTGCGCGTGAGGATGCCGCCGTCGGCGACCGGGCACAGCACCTTGTGCAGGTCTTCCAGCGAGGCATTGGGGCCGTGCATGCCGGCGATGTCGGGCACCAGGCCGGTCGCGTTGGCGATCGCCGACATCTCGACGGCGGTCTTGGAGCCGTCGACGAACTCGACCAGCATGCGCGGGTTCAGCCCCTTGCCCAGGGCTTCCTCGGTGTAGTCGTCAGGCGTCGCGTCGACGTTGAGCGGGTTGTTCTTGCCCTTGCCGGCGGCGATCACCGGGTAGCCCAGCGCCGAGACGAAGTTGATCAACTCGATGGCCGCGCTGGGCTCGTCGCCCGCGCCCAGCGAATAGATCACGCCCAGGCGGTCGGCCTCGTGCTTGAGGTAGGCGCCTATGGTGACGTCGGCCTCGACGTTCATCATCACCAGGTGTTTGCCGTGCTCCATGGCGGTCAGGCCGATCTGCGCGCCGACGGCGGGTTTGCCGGTGGCGTCGACGACCACGTCGATCAGGCCGCAGGCGCAGACCAGCTGCGCGTCCTGCGTGATGGCGATGCGGCGATCCCGTATCGCCTGCTCCAGCGCGCTGGCCGTGTTGACGACGCGGTGCGCGTCGGCGTTGTGGCCGGCCGAGGCCAGCGCGGCGACGGCGGCCGGCACGTTGATGTCGGCAATCGCCGCGACGACGATGCCGCGCATCTGCAGCACCTGGGTCACGATGTCGGTGCCCATCATTCCCGAGCCGATCAGGCCTATGCGCACCGGTTTGCCCGAAGCCTCGAGCCTGAGCAGGTCAGCGGCCAGGCCGCTGGGCGTAAAACCATTCATCCAACACCCCATTTCGTCGATTTGAAAGACCGGTACGGCGCCGGCTCAAACTCCGCGCTTGTGTACATTTGATCTTAATCTTATACTTATGTACATCATGAGCGCAAGCAGAAACCACCGGCCGATGTCGAATCAGCCGCGATTTAGGGGTAATCCCCGAGAGGTGGGAAAGGCTTGGGCCGGCGCTTCAGCCGGCCTGGCCGGCAAGCTTGATCAGCGCGCGCGCGGCGTGTTCATCGGTGATCAGGGTGGTGGGCTTGATCAGGCGCAGGGCGCCCAGCAGGGCCTCGGCCTTGCCGACGCTGCCCGAGGCCAGGATGCGCTGCGGCACGGCCTTGAGCGTCTCGACGGGCACCGACATCACGCGGCCCTGGACAGGGTCATTGATGAGTTCGCCCTTGCGGTCGTAATAGTGGAACAGCAGATCGCCAACCGCACCCATTTTCACGACGCGGCGGCGCAGCTCTTCGGGCATCACGCCGTAGCGGTAGGCCGTGCCTTCGGGCGACACGTCGCCGACGCTCACCAGCACGGCGTCCAGCAATTTGGCGTTGTCGAAGACCTCGCCCAGGCCGCAATGGTCGATGAGCGTCTGCCGCGTCTGCGGCGAATCGACGACGGCGGGCGCCGTCATCAGGTAACACTCGGCCTGGAACAGGCTGGAAAACCGCCAGGCGAACTCGGAAGGGTTGAAGCGCCTGACCTTGGTGATGCCGCCCAGCAGTGAGATCACGCCGAGGTCGGCAACCGGCGCCTCGCTCATGAAACGCAGCGATTCATGCAGCGTGCGCCCCCAGCCCAGGCCTATGCGCATGCCGGGGCGCAGCAAGCCGGCCATGTACTGGCCGGTAGCCGCGGCGATGGGAACGGTAGCATCGACGTCGGCATCCGACACCGGCGCCACCACCGCCTCGCCCAGGCCGAAGAGTTTTTCGAGCTCGCGCTCCAGCGCGATGCATTCGGGCACGCCGGTTTCGATGCTGAACTTGATCTCGTTGCGCTCGCGCAGGTCGGACAGCAGCCGCACCACGGTGACCCGGCCTATGCCCAGGCGCTGCGCGATTTCGTTTTGCGTCATCTCCTCGACAAAATACATCCAGGCCACGCGCAGGCGCATGCGCTTGTTGCGCTGGCTGGGCCCCGCGCCCGCGAGCGGCGCGTCCGCTTCGGCCGCGGCGGTTTGCGGCTGCGCGGCGGCTTTGCCTTCGGCTGGGTTTTTCGCGGGTTTGGGCAAGGCGGCTCCTGATTCTGGGGAAGTGACCGATTTGGCCAATTTGGTCAATTTAGGCCGGTTTGGGGTGCAAAATCAGGCTTCAGGCCCTCTCCGTCCGGCTGTCATGCTAACGTAAACCATTGATGGGATTTTCATGACACACAACATATTGCCCACCGCCCGCCCGGCCCGCAGCGTCCAGCCGACGCGCACCGCCGTGCAGCTGGCGCTCAAGGACGAACTGCGCACCTTCGGCTTCAACCTGCAGCGCGGTGCGCACTGGCTGCTGCAGGATGTCGGCAGCAGCCTGGTCAAGCAGGCCGAGCCGCGCAACGAGGCCGGCACGCTGCACAAGCTGCACCACCTGATCGACTCGACGGCCCAGGCCACCTTCTCCACGCTGCAGGTCGCGCAGCAAGCCGCGGCCGTCGCGGTGTTGCCGGACGCCGCCTACCGCACCCTGCACTTTGAACTGCAGCCGATGGCCGACTACTTCCTGCAGCAAAGCGACCCGAAAAATCCGTCGCAGCATTTCACCAATGCCTTTTACTGGCTGTTGCGCCACGCCCTGGCCGGCAAGGCCGGCAGCGCGCTGATCGCGCGCCAGCAGGCGATTGACGAGGCTTTCTGGCAGGTGCTGGAGCAGCATGCCGGCCTGATCGCCCGCGCGCAGGAGGCCAAAGCCTCGCCGCGCGACCACGCCGCGCTGTGCGCTGCCGTGCTGCGGGCACTCGCCGCGGCGCGTCCGGTGCGCGACGCCAGCTTGCCGCCCTGGGCCGGCCAGCCGGCGCAGCAGCCCGAAGCATCCACGGCTCTGCCCGAACTGCTCACGGTCGTGGTCGCCGTCGGCCTCGCGAAAAGCGGCGACAATCCCACCCCCGACGTCGGCGAGCGCCTGCGCCTAGCCGGGCAGCTCGTCACCGCGCGCCTGCCGCTGCTGGAGGCCGCGCTGCAGCAGCCCGACGACCAGCACCTGACCGTAGAACTCGCTTTTTTATTCCGCCACGCTTGATGCCCCCAGAGTCCTTCCCTTCTTTTCTTGCCGACACACGCCGACACGCAAAACACTGGCTGTTTGAGTCTGCCCTGCCCCTGTGGTGGGAGCGCGGCGCGGACCACGAGGGAGGCGGCTTCCATGAAAAGCTGGGCCAGGACGGCCGGCCCATCGGCAAGCCGGTGCGCGTGCGGGTGCAGGCGCGGCAGACCTATGTCTATGCCCGCGCCGGCGCCCTCGGCTGGACCGGCCCCTGGCAGGCGGCCATGCGGCACGGCCTGTCTTTCATGCTGTCGCGTTATCCCCGGCCCGACGGCCTGTTCCGCAGCACGCTGGACACCACCGACGAAAGCGTGGACCTCTACGACCAGGCTTTTGTGCTGTTCGCGCTGGCGCATGCCTATGAAGCCGAAGGCCGGCCGCCGGAATTGCTGGACACCGCGCAAGCCCTGCTGCGGCAGATTGAAGCCGCGCTGGCGCATGAGGGCGGCGGCTATTACGACGGCTTGCCGCATCAGCCCATCCTCAAATCCAACCCGCTCATGCACCTGCTCGAAGCCCTGCTGGCCTGGGTGACCCTGGGGGTTGAGGGCGGGTTCCGCGCGGCGGCCCTGACGCTGTGCCAGTTGGCCACCACACGATTGATCAACCCCGCCAACGGCGCGGTCGGTGAACTCTTCACGGCCGGCTGGGCCCCGCTGGGCGAGCCCCGTGAGCGCATGTACGAGCCCGGCCACCAGTTCGAATGGGCTTACCTGCTGCTACAGGCCGAAGCTTTGCTGGGCATTGAAGCACGCCACGAAGCCATCGCACTCGAAAACTTCGGCCGCGCTTTCGGCATCGATGCCACCCGGCAGGTCGCGCTGTTTGCCGTCAACGAAGCCGGCGACGCCACGGACCGCCGGGCGCGGCTGTGGGCGCAGACCGAAAGGCTGCGAACCTCGCTGCTGTTCGCCACGCAAGGCATGACCAACACGGCCGGGGCCSGGGCTTTGCAGGCCGCCGCGGCCGGCAGTTATTCCGGCTTGATGCGTTTCCTCGCCACCGGCGTGCCCGGCCTCTGGCATGAATGGCAGCGGGAAGACGGCGGCTTCGACCTCGCGCCCTCGCCGGCCTCCTCGCTTTACCACCTGATGACCGGCCTCGAAAGCCTGTTGACGCCCCTGCCTCCCCTGACACCTGCGGCACATCGCCCGGGCCCTGTAGAACGGACAATCACCGCATGAAGCATTTGTTGAATCTCCTGGCGGCCATCGCGCTGCTGGTCTGGGGAACCCACCTGGTACGCACCGGCATCCTGCGCGTCTTCGGCGCCAACCTGCGCCAGGTGCTGGCCGTCAGCATCAGCAACCGGCTTGCCGCCGCGGTCTCGGGCATAGGCGTCACGGCGCTGGTGCAGTCCAGCACCGCCACCTCGCTGATCGTCTCCTCCTTCGTCGGCCAGGGCCTGGTCACCCTGCCGCTGGCGCTGGCCGTCATGCTGGGCGCGGACGTGGGCACCAGCCTGATGGCCGTGGTGTTCTCCTTCGACCTGTCCTGGCTGTCGCCGCTCTTCATCTTTGTCGGCGTGGTGCTGTTCATCTCGCGCCAGGACACCAACGTCGGCCGCGTGGGCCGCGTGCTGATAGGCCTGGGCCTGATGCTGCTGGCGCTGCGCCTCGTCACGGCCTCCACCGAAGTCCTCACGCAGGCGCCGGCCGTCAAGGCCCTGCTGGCCTCGCTGAGCAGCGACCTGCTGCTAGAGATCACCGCCGGCGCCTTCCTGGCCGTGGTGTCGTATTCCAGCCTGGCCATCGTGCTGCTCACGGCCACGCTGGCCGCCTCGGGCGTGATCCCCATCGACGTCGCGCTGGGCCTGGTGCTGGGCGCCAACCTCGGCAGCGGCCTGCTGGCCGTGCTGACCACACTGCGCTCACCCGTGGAAGTGCGGCAGGTGCCCCTGGGCAACCTGCTGTTCAAGCTGCTGGGCATCGTGATCGCCGCGCCCCTGATCGGCCTGTGGCTGCGCCATGTGCGGCCCTACCTGGGTGAGGCGGCCACCGTGGTCGTGTTGTTCCACCTGGCCTTCAACATGCTGGTGGGCGCGGTCTTCATAGGCTGGACGCAGGTGATCGCGCGCTGGGTTGAAAAACTGCTGCCCAAACCCGAAAAGAACAAGGCCGGCGGCCGGCCCCAACACCTGGACCCTTCGGCCCTGGCCACGCCCTCGCTGGCGATCTCCTGCGCCGCGCGCGAGGCGCTGCACCAGGCCGACGTGGTGGAAAGCATGCTGCTGGGCGTGCTGCAGGTCATACGCAACAACGACCTCAAGCTGGCCGAAGACCTGCGCAAGATGGACGACGCCGTCGACGAGCTGTATTCATCGATCAAGTACTACCTGACCAAGATCTCGCGCGAGGCGCTGGCCGAGGAAGAAAGCCGCCGCTGGACCGACATCATCAGCTTCACCATCAACATGGAGCAGATCGGCGACATCATCGAGCGCGTGCTGATCGACATCGAAGACAAGAAGATCAAGCCGGGCCGCAGTTTCTCGGAAGCCGGCATGGCCGAGATCGTCGAGCTGCACGAGCGCCTGGTAGACAACCTGCGCCTGGGCATGAGCGTGTTCCTCAACGGCACGGTGCGCGACGCGCAAAAACTGCTCGAGGAAAAAGCCCGTTTCCGCGACCTGGAGCGCGCCTACGCCACCACCCACCTGGGCCGGCTGTCGGCCAACACAGTGCAAAGCCTGGAAACCAGTTCGCTGCACATCGACCTGATCAGCGAACTCAAGCGCATCAACTCGCACATCTGCTCGATCGCCTACCCGATCCTCGACTCGGCCGGCGCGCTTGCGCCCAACCGGCTGCGTGCTTCCGCCCTCACAGACCAGGTCTGAGAGGACCAGTTCTGAGGTTCAGGCCGTGAGGCCCATGGCGTCTGAAAGAATCAGCGCCGCTTCGGTCGTGAACTCGCCGCGCTGCAGGGCCTCGAGCAAGTCTCCGGCCTCCATCAGGCGGAACTGCTCGACCTCGCCGTCCTGGTTGTCCGGCGCCATGCCCTCGGGCACGGTGCAGACATACCAGTCGATGTCCTCCACCACATAACCCGCGCCGTTACCGTCCGTGGCCGGCCGCCGCGTCGCCAGGCGCCCGCCGTAGCGCATGGCCTGCAGTTGGGCCGTGTGCAGGCCGGCTTCTTCCCAGGTCTCGCGCACCAGCGCGGTTTCCACCGTGTCGACCGCCGACACCATGCCGCCCATCAGCGTGTCCCACAGGCCCGGGTCGTTGGATTTATTGAAAGCCCGCTGCTGCACCCAGAAGCGCCCGTCCGGCGACTGCCCCACCAGGTGCACCGCCAGCGTGGTGATGCCCAGCGGCCGCACCGCCGCGCGCTCCACCGTGCCCTTGCGATGGCCGAACTGGTCTGGCACCGCGAGCTGCTCGTCACGCCAGGCGCCGGCCAGGCCCGCCTCATGCAGCGCGACCGCGATCTTGTTCAGGCTGGTCGTGACGTCCCCCATCACGCGCCAGCCCAGGGTTCCGGGACGCTCTTCCTTGAGCAACGGGTGGTCTCCGTCGGTCATGGTGTGGAGGGTCAGCTTGTGGAAGAAACCAGGCTCTACTGAGCCGATCATGGATTCGCCGGCCCACAACGGGACGCGTGGGCGCAGCGGGGGTACGGTTGCACCTGCGCGGAGCTCGCGCAACCATTGCGGGTCGTAAGGGGGGGTTGTCATGGTTCTTGGGGTTGGGTTTTAGTTTACTTCGGTGGGCTTGCGATGTGGGGTTTTCTCTGTTTGGTTCTGCTGGCCGGGGTTGCCGGCAGCAAGTAACTTTCTTTTGCTTCGCCAAAAGAAAGTCACGGCGGATTCAAGGACCAAGTGCAACACTTCCAATCCAAGAGGAGTTGCATGACAAGAACATATCGACAATTGAGTGCCGAAGAGCGAGGCACGGTAATGGGCATG
>NZ_JBFUBY010000164.1:0-9596 GCF_056405515.1 Polaromonas sp. P1_G2 | reverse complement strand
TGTGGATGCGCCGAGGAGCGGAGGTTCAGGCGGATCAGGGATCGCGTTGTCTGAGCGAAGCGAGTTTAGCGAGACCCCGCCTGAACCGAGCACCGCAGGTTGCCCGCAGCGAAGCGAAGGGACGCAGCAACCAGGGTCGCCTTTTCTTTTGCTTACTTTTCTTTTGGCGAAGCAAAAGAAAAGTGAGTAGCCGCCGGGCTACCCCCGGCCAGCAAGCCCAAGCAGATGGCACACACCCAGAACCACTACAGCTTGAGCGAAGAAGGCAAATACTTAGCCATCAAGTCCTCATAAAAAGACTTGAGTTCAGCCAACACCGGCGGCCGCTCATTCTTCGAATAAAGGTCATAAGGATTGAACCTCTGAACCCAAGGGAGGTTCGCCCCATCCTGGGCATCAGTCAAATGCCCATACCCCCCTTCCCTATGCCACGCATAAAACGAGTGATACCGGATCATGTACAGCGCCGGCAAGGGAAGGTGCGGCTTCATCAGCTGGTACAAATACTCGTCATGCCCCCACGACATGTGCACCGCATCCAGCCCGCAGCCGGGCGTATAAATGCCGTTCTCACTGTTGTAGCGCGCATCCGCGCTGTCGGTATTCAGCGCAAAGTACTCCGGATAGACGATGCGGTCTGAAAACCGGCACCCCACCGGAAAGGTATCCCCCACCACGGCCCATTGCGGCTCGCCGAACAGGCACAACACCTTGCCCAGGTCGTGGATAAAGCCTGTCAGCACAAACCAGTCCGGATGGCCGTCGGCGCGTATCGCTTCGGCGGTCTGCAGCAAGTGGCTGATCTGCGGCAGCTCGATGTCGGGATCCGACTCATCGACCAGGGTGTTGAGGAATTCCAGCGCGGCCCAGGGTGTCATTTCGCGCTGCGTGAAGCCCAGCCACTGCGCCTTTTTGGCCAGTACAAAGTCCAGCGTCTGGTGCTGGTGGTTGTTGCGATAGAAAGTGCGCACCCTGTCGAGGCCGGGCTGGGCGTAGTCGCGGTAGGCGGCCCGTTCGGGCTCGCCGGCCAGCAGGGCGGCTTGTACGGAAGGGCTGGCGGCGCTGATGGGTTGGGGCATGGCGGCGTTCATATACGGGCCATTGTAGGAAGCGCCGCCACTGCGTGCAAACCCCGCTCACGGGCCGGGCCGCAGCGGCTATATTGGCGGCAACCCCTGCCCCGGAAAGCGCCCATGCCACGCAGACACCTCTTACGCGCCCTCGCCGCCGGCCTGCTGCTGACCCTGGCTGGCCAGTCCGCTTTTGCGCAAAGCGCGGCAGCGCCCCGCGTCGTCGATATTCCCACGCGTCCCGGCGTCACCCAGCGGTTTGTCTACATCGCCCCCTCGGGCCCGCCCAAGGCCTCTGTCATCCTGATGGCCGGCGGCCATGGCGGCCTGCAGATTACCGACGGCGGCGGCTTCGCCGGGGGCGGCGGCAACTTCCTGGTGCGCACGCGCCAGCAGTTCGCCGATGCCGGCCTGGCCGTCGCCGTCATCGACGCGCCCTCCGACAAACAGTCGCCGCCCTACCTGAGCGGCAACCGGCAAAAGCCGGAACACAGTGCCGACGTGCTGGCCCTCATTGCCTGGCTGAAACAGCAATCACCCGTGCCTGTATGGCTGGTCGGCACCAGCCGCGGCACCCAGTCGGCCGCCTACATCGCCACCGAGGCCACACCAGCCCAGGGCGGCCCCGACGGCCTGGTGCTGACCTCCACCATCCTGGTCGACCCCAAGGGCCGCGCCGTGCCCCAAATGCCGCTCGAAAAACTCGCCATCCCCGTGCTCGTGGTCCACCATGAAAACGACGGCTGCAAGGTCTGCCTTTTCAGCGACATGCCGATGTTGATGGAGAAGCTCGCCAAAACCCCGAAAGCCGAACTCATCAGCGTAAGCGGCGGCCAGAGCCGGGGTGACCCCTGCGAGGCCATGGCCTACCACGGCTTCAACGGCCTCGAGACCGACGTGGTCGGCAAGATCAGCCGATGGGTGATTGCGGCAAAGCCTTGAACCTTTGAGAAGGCGGGCGGCTCAGGCCTGTTCGGGCTTGTCCAGCGCCATGTCCTTGGGGCTGCTGCCCATGGCCGCATGGTTCAGCGACAGGCTCACGCCCGCCCGCTTCTCCGCCTTCTGCGCCGTGTCCATCGCGTCCGGGTCAGGCGCCACACCCCAGGCCATGGCGGTGGTCAGCACCACCAGTGAGGGGATGGCGCGCAGGTAGCGCGGGCGGAACAGAAAGTCGGCAATCTTCTTCATGGCAGGCACTCCATCAGCAACAACAAATCAACAAGGGTTTGATGCTGCGCCGCCCGGCTTAGGGCTGTGCGTCTGCCGCGTTGCGGTTTGTAAGGAAATGCCTCAGCGCCAGGTAAAGATGCGCCCCGGAAGCCCTCATTCCAGGAAGCGGTTCACGCTCGCCATCACCAGCTCCGCCTGGTCCTTGTGCGCCYCATGGCCCGCGAAGGGAATGTTCAGCAGTTTCGCGCCGCGCACCTGCTCCACAAGCTCGAACACGCTGGCGCGCGACACCAGGGGGTCTTCATCGCCGCGAACCGCCAGCACGGGGCAGCGTATCCGCCTGACGCTGTCGCCGGGGTAGCCGTTGCCGCTGTCGTCCAGCCACATCGGCACGACGGCATTGACCAGCGCCTTGAAGTCGGGTTGCGGGTTGAGCGCCTGGTACAGCGTCACCGTCTCGGGAAATTTTTTCGTCCAGCTTTCCGCCGTGACGCCGGCCAGCAGCTTGCGCACCGGGTCGTCGGGCTTGAGCATCTTGTCGGTGCCTATGGCCACCAGCCGGTCGATACGCGCATCCGCCTGCGCGGCCATGCGCAAGGCCGTGATGCCGCCGTCGCTGAAACCCACCACGCTGTAGCGCTCAACGCCCAGGTGCCGCAGCACGCCGGCGGCGTCAAGCGCCAGCCGCTGGTAGCTCATCGCCGCCGTTCCCAGCGTTGACTTGCCGTGGCCGCGGCTGTCCAGGCCTATCACCCTGAAACGCTTCGCCAGCCGCGGCAGCACATCGTTGAAGTCCTTCATGGTGCCCAGCCCGCCGTGCAGGAACAGCAGCGGCGGGTCCGTGCTGTCGCCACGGACCTCAAAGTAGATCTTCGCGCTGTCCAGCGCCAGGTGGTCGCCGCTGTGGTGATTGAAAATTTCCACGCTCACGCCTCAGCGCCCCGTCGTGCCCCGGCGCGACTGCAGCTGGTTGCTGCCGCCCACATGCGACTCCCGGTCGCTGCGGCTGTTGGCCGTGCGCTGGCCTTCGTTCTTCTGCGTGGGCTTTTGTTCGCCCATCTGGTTGAAGTCGTTCTCGACCTTGCCGCCGTGGCCTGATGAGGCCTTGGGGTCGGTGTTGGTGCCGGTGTTGGTGTCTTCCTGCTCAATGGTCGGGTCGGCAGCGGTGCCGCTGATGCCCACGCTGCGCTGGATATTCGGTTTGCCGGGTTTGTTCGCCATGGTGTGTGTCTCCTTGTGAAGGGGTTTGAGAAAAAGTTCAGGCGTGTTCAGCCTGCGTCGCCGTGCCCGGCTCGGCGATCTTGCGGTGCTGCTCGGCCGAGACCTGCGAGGGCGTGACCTTGGCCATCGCCACCTCCAGCTTGTTCTTCAGGCCCGCCACCACGTCGGCCTCGCCGTCCATCATCGCCTTGAAGCCGATCTTCGCGACCTCGGCCGGGTCCATCTTGCTGTCGGTCGCGACCTTGGTGTCCAGCATGCCGGCCCGGGCAAAGAACTCCGTGTCCGTCGGGCCCGGCATCAAACAGCTCACCGTGATGCCCGTGTCCTTGAGCTCGTTGCGCAGCGCCGCCGCGAACGAATCGATAAAGGCCTTGCTGCCGTTGTAGACCGCCTGGAAGCTGCCCGGCGTAAAGCCCGCGATCGAACCCGTCAGCAGGATGCGGCCCCGGCCCTGCTGGCGCATCGCCTGCCCCACCTTTTGCACCAAATAAATCGTGCCCGAGATATTGGTGTTGATCACATGCAGCACCTCGGCAAAATCCTGGTCCAGGAAGCCGTGGCCCAGGCCGTGCCCGGCATTGGCCAGCAGCGCGTCCACCGTGCGGCCCCGCACGGCCGCCAGCAAGGCCTCCAGGCCCTCGCGTGTGGCCAGGTCAACCTGCACCGCATCCACCTGCGCGCCCAGCGCACTAAAGTCCAGCACGGCGGCATCCAGCGGCTGGTCCGCCGCGATCACCAGATCAAAGCCGTCCTGGGCCGCGCATTGGGCCAGGTGGTAGCCAATGCCCGAAGAAGCGCCCGTGACAATCGCCAGCGGGCGAAGCGAAGAAGATTCCATGATGGAGGCCTCCAGAAGAAGAAAAAGGGTTGAACACACGCCGGCGATGCTGGAAAGCCGGCCCGTATCAACCCATTCTGGAAACCCCGAAAACCCGACGGTGTCAGACAGCGCCCCGTACCCCCGCGCGACAAGGCGAGGCCCGGCGCTTATTAATCCGTCAGTCAGCCCGCAGCGGACATGTCCGAAAACTGCGCCTCGATCTTGTGCCCATCCAGGTCTCGCACAAAACAGCCGTAGTACTGCGGCCCATACATCGGCCGCGGCCCCGGCGCGCCCGCCCCCTGCCCACCCAGCTCCAGCGCCTTGGCATAAAAGGCATCGACCTGGGCCTGGGACACAGCCAGGAAGCCAAAGTGCGAGCCATTGCCCACATGCGCCTTGCCCCCGTCATGCGGCACACCGACCCAGAACTCCGGATACGCGCGGCCAAACGCGATGGCCCCGGGGTGCTCCATGATCACCTTGATCCCCAGCGCGCCCAGCACGGCCGTGTAGAAGGCCCTGGCGCGCGGGAAGTCGTTGGTGCCTATGGAGACGTGGGAGATGATGCTTTCGGGGAGGGCGGGGGTGTTGGGCACGGGCTTTGTCCTTGTTGGTTGGGAGAGAAAAGCTTAGCGAGCGACCCAGCCATTTGCAATGAATATGCCCGCCGTTCGGCGGGCTTTAATAGGTTTCACGACTTGTGATCAAGGCCTCCGGGACACGTTTCTTTCAGCCGAAGCTAGCGCGATAAGAAACAGGGTCAAGAATGCAATGAGCCGCCGGATYGCCTTGAAGCGAAAAGGCTCTCGGCTTCAATCGGAACTCAAACACACGGTAAATGTGGAACTGGCTTTCATTGAGTCGCGCAAATGCCAGTTCCGAGTTGGTAATAAAAAACGGAGTTGCCACACCAAATGCTGTGGTCTTCACTTCTATGAATTTGTCTTCGCCACTCGCATTAAATGAATGGATGTCGTAGCCAAGGCCATCACCTTTGGTTGTAGATACCCAATCGACCTTTGCAGCAAGCCGAGCTTCCCCGAATTGGCGTAATCGCCAGCGCTCGTACTCCAAAACAAACTCCTCACCAGCCCGACCAAGAGATCGGTTTCTAGCTTCGCGCTCAAGGTAATCCCTGCGGATAGGCGTAAACGCGTAGGCAGGCTCCTTTGCACGTGGCGCTAGTTTTGGGGGCTCACTTATTACGTTCGCGAAGTCTGTTGGTATCTGGGGCAGTGCTGGCAATTGGACTGCTGCTAGTGCGGCTTCATCAAGCCATGGTGCTGCGGCGATTTGTTCGGGTACGACGGAATCAAGAAGTCTTTGGTAATTCCACAATGGCTTATAGCCAGGCAAATAGTGAAAACCAAGCTTCTCGACCACCGCACTGATATTTGCGCGTTTTCTTTCGACTGACGCATCGTTGCGCCCAGCGAGCTTAGGAAGTAACTCACTCCGTCGCTGGGCTTTATTGACTTGTTGTCCCGAAAAGTGGGCAGCCAGCATCGCCAGGTAGTCGGCGACAACAATTTCGACTTCCTCTCGGGACCAATCCATCAACTGCCTCTTTTTATCTAGCGCCTCAACCAGAAGAAAATCCGTGGATCACGCGCCCATCCTTAAATCACTTATCCCATTCCTGCAGCTTAGTCATCAGCTGCATGGCCAGGGCATGGTAATCCATACACCGTCCAAACCACTCGCCATCGCACGCCCAGTTATGTCAACAACACAACGCTTCGCGTCTACGCGATCGACGATTTAGCAAAACTCTCTAAGATTTTGCTGCTGGGAACCGCAGCTAAGCTAACTAATTTGTTAGCTAGCGCTATTGGCAACAATGCGTTCTCGTACATGTCGCATTTGAGTTGCTCGATGTGCGTGAGGATGGCCCGCAAATTTGGTATATCTCCCTCAACCGGTTCTGGTTTGAGCATCTCTACGGGCAGGGAAACAACATACATCTGCCCACCTCGAGTTTTAAAAATAACTTTATGCCCATAGTAGGAAGTTACTGCATAGGGTCGTGTCAAACCGGCAGAGGGAGGTGTTATGTATTTATAAATATACGAGTTACCCAGCACGATAAAAGAACTAGCAGGCATCACTTGCTGAATCTGCCTCGCGTGCTCAACAAATGCGCCACTCTTCTCAAGTCCAGCAAGAAATACCCCGCTCGAATTAAAAAGCCAAGACATCAAATCCATCATTGGAATGATGAGTCGAGACGTGTTTCCAAAGAAACCCGTCGGCCGATCCATGATCATCAAGGACCGGCGCATACCTCCATCAAATCGCATTAAATTTCGAATCAAATGCAGAAGGATGAGATGTTCCACAACTCCAGCGACATAGCCACATATGCCCGCAGCACCCGTCTGCTCGTCAATACGTTCGTGAAGACGGAAAGCATCTATTAAATAAAGCGTCGCACCGGTCTGATCTTGGAACGTATAGCCAGACTTCATATCCAGCTCTTTGAAAACGAATCCACCTTCACCATGCGGCAAACTGGTGAGCTCGTACTCGCCCTCTTCGATTGAACGAGCGGCACCTTTGTATTGACGAAACAAGAACCACGCGAGAGTGTCCATTAGAGGCATTGATTCGCCCAACTTCTCCGCGCAAAGAAACTCATGCAAAGTAAGCCGTACAGAATCCACAAGTGATTCGCAATCATTCCGCCGCGTGTTAAGAGTGGGCAGTGGAAATTTCACGCGGTCAATATTCTTTAGCCGCGCCATGTCATCGGGGTCGGGGTGACGCGAGACTTCTAACTTACGTAGTGCCTCGAGCGTAAAGTGCACCGCCCCAAACTGAAAGAAATGCATCGCCGAGCCAGGAAATCCCTGTTTTAGCGGGGATTCCGTATATCCACCATCAATTGCAAATACATCAGTGATGCTAGTCTCTATCGGCTGAAACGGTATCGAATAGTCAGAAATTGAGTCCAATGAAACCGTCGGTGGAATATGCAATTTTCCGACTAGCGCCTGCACCCGCACATCATTAATGATGTGATGATGTGCCGCCTTGGACGCATATTCAATTGGCTTCGGCCCAGGGCTGGAGTAGGTCATTTCGACTCCGGGGCAAACCTGTCTACTTGCATGGGGATGACAAACGCGTTGCTATAAGTTTTTACGCGCGCAAAACCTTTATCTGTTTCTTGACTGAACTTGAGAAGTGAGTCACCAAAATCGCTGAAGTCGTAGTATTTTTTTAGCTCGCGAATTTCATCCGCGTTATTCAAATGAGAGATGAACCAATTCTGTGTATTTTTTAGAATATTGCCGCTTATAGAACTCACCTCCTGAGTCGCAAACACCAAACCCAGCTGCAACTTCGCTCCTTCCTTCGCCAAACGGTTATAAATCTGCGAGAGATCTTTATCCGCTTGCTTAGGAAACAAGTTGTGTGCCTCTTCGAAATAGAACTGGACGAAGTTATTTGGCAGGTTAGACGTAAACCGCCTCATTGAGTCGCGGAACACATGACGGCTAATTCGTTCTGAGTACATGCGCTGCAACTCTTCCTCACCACTTGAAAGGTCCACAATTACGATCCTTCCCTTCCGAAGATTTGAAAGAATGTCCTCTTCAAATGGCGCCTGATCAACGCTGGTGTGAAGTGCGGTGAGGCCCCTCAACGCAAGGTATCCAGAACAATCCGGTCCGTTCCCGGATTTTCTAGCCCTAGTCATCATGACTAGCAACGCTTTTAGATCGTCATCGGCCCATTCCTTACCGCCCTTATCCTTCTTGTACTTCGCGAAAAGTCCCGTGTCGTCATCATCATAAATTTTCCAGAATCGCTCCCACCAGTCAGCGATTTCCGCTAGAGACAGCCCCTTCCCGGGGTCCACTTGATCATTTACTAGCTTACGAACTTCAGCATTGGCTGTGAACTTCAACTGGAATCCAGTTGGCGCTTTAAAACCCGCGCGATGCAATATCGCGTGATAAACCGAAAGTCTCCGGTCATATCGGGTTTTAGCTGAGACATCGGTGTTGTAGTCTTCCGGTTTTTCAAGAACAACCGATCTAAATGCAGCCATGAATCGAGTGCCGTCGTCCGCCACGCTTGGGTGCGACCGAATGAGTTCGAAGCCACTCGATACTTCTTTATAAAAATTGACCTTTAAGACCTTAAAGCCGTCTTTCTCGACTATTGAATAGCGCTCTGTTTTTTCCTTGTACAAATCAAAAATCGCAGTCCCCGCGTCTTGAAGGTTCGCGTTGGCGTACTCACCGTTCATATCGAACACCAGCTGGCCGACAGGATATTTCGGTGAGCCATCGGCGGTAAATGGTTTAACGACCTCTTCAACGGACTCTTTCGCCACGTCAAGAACCAACGCAGCTTGTTCGCTTATCTGCTCATTTGCCTGGATGATTTTTTTTATCGTGTTGGACTTACCTGTACGCGTCATGCCAAACAGACCCGTCCTCTTTCCCGCAAAGTCGGTTGCCTTCACATAGATAGGAACCTCCTTTTCCGCGGCTTTGAAGCGCCTGCTTGAGCTGTAACGAACATGTCCGATGCGAATGTCTCCGGATCCTCCTGGAACACCAACCTCTCTGAAATTAACGATAAATTTCAGTAAATCAGACGTTGGTTTCACAACGGAGTAGTTGTGAGCGCTGAAGAAATTTTCCACGTCGGCGCCGAATCTCAACTTTCCATCATCCAGATAAAAACATCCCAAGATGGAACAAGATAGCCCACTGAATGAAAAGTCATACCGTGTGAATTGGTCTAACTTACTTCCCATAGTGCTGCCCGTTCGAATATTCTCTTTGTAATACTCGACCATCGCCCCAACGACGTCCCGCTCAGTGGGAAGAGGGGCAGGTTCACGGACCCTAAGGAGAAGAGCTTCTTCCAAATGAGGCTGCCCGGGGTCACAGTCATAGTAGGCAAGCAAAAAGCATCCTTGCGGAATCCCTTTTGCCTTCTCCTTCCACGCATCTCCAACGACTATTTTTGCTGTTGAAAAATCCAAATGAAAAGGGCGTCCTACGAACGCCCCTGTATCCCACTCCCAATCGTTGCCTTGCGAGCTCCGTTTGAAAAGATCGATGCCACCTAACTTTTCCGCTACGCTCATTTGAGACCTCCTTCTTTTTCCGACAACAAGGGATCCTTGAATCGCAATTTAGATTGCCGAACAAACTCGCGCTGAGCGTCAATGCTTAGCCATTGGCGCCCCAGCAGTGCAGACATATATCCTGTTGTGTTACTCCCTCCAAATGGGTCCAACACCAAATCTCTTTCATCGGTTAGATACTGAATGAAGAAGGAAGCTAGCC
>NZ_JBFUBY010000163.1:0-9601 GCF_056405515.1 Polaromonas sp. P1_G2 | reverse complement strand
GGCGTGGACTATGTGTTCCACGCGGCGGCGCTCAAGCAGGTGCCGTCATGCGAGTTCTACCCGATGGAAGCGGTGAAAACCAACGTGCTGGGCACCGAAAACGTGCTCAACGCGGCCATTGCCAATAACTGCAAACGCGTCGTGGTGTTAAGCACGGACAAGGCGGTCTACCCGATCAATGCCATGGGCATCTCCAAAGCCATGGCCGAAAAACTCACCGTGGCCAAATCGCGCACCATTTCGGCTTCGGGTCCCGTGGTGTGTTCAACGCGCTACGGCAATGTGATGGCGTCCCGCGGATCGGTGATCCCGCTGTTCATCAACCAGATCAAGGCGGGCAAGGCACTGACCGTCACCGATCCCAACATGACACGCTTCCTGATGTCCCTGGAGGACTCGGTCGACCTGGTGCTGCATGCGTTTGAACATGCCCAGCAGGGCGACCTGTTTGTACAGAAGGCCCCGGCCTCCACGGTGGCCGACCTTGCGGCGGCCCTGCAGCAGCTGTTCGGCGACAACAAACCGGTGAAGATCATCGGCACGCGGCACGGCGAGAAACTCTACGAGTCGCTGATTTCGCGCGAAGAAATGGCGAAGGCCGAGGATATGGGGCGCTATTACCGGATTCCCGCGGACAACCGCGACCTCAATTACGACAAGTATTTCGTCGAGGGCGAGGCGCACATTTCCGAGCTGGACGATTACACCTCGCACAACACTGAGCGATTGGACATCGACGGCGTCAAGGCCACGTTGATGAAACTCGCGGAAGTGCGTGAGGCGCTCCATGCTTAAGGTGATGACGCTGGTGGGCACGCGGCCTGAGCTCATCAAGATGAGCCGGGTGATCGCAGAACTGGATGCGCAGGTCAAGCACGTGCTGGTGCACTCCGGCCAGAACTACGACTATGAGCTGAATCAGGTATTTTTCGATGACCTCGGAATCCGCAAGCCCGACCACTTCCTGGAAGTGGCGGGCGAGACGGCCGCCAAGACCATCGCCTCTGTCATTGAAAAGGCCGACGACGTTCTGGTGCTTGAGAAGCCCGATGCGATCCTGCTTTACGGCGACACCAATACCTGCCTGGCCGTCATTGCCGCCAAGCGCCGCAAGGTGCCCGTTTTCCACATGGAAGCCGGCAACCGCTGTTTCGACCAGCGTGTCCCGGAAGAACTCAACCGCAAGGTGCTCGACCATTTGAGCGACATCAACATGGTTCTGACCGAGCATGCCCGCCGGTACCTGATCGCCGAAGGCATACGCCCCGAAACCATCATCAAGACCGGCTCGCACATGTGCGAGGTGCTGGCGCACTACATGCCGCAGATCGAGAAGTCGGACGTGCTGGACCGGCTGGGCCTGAAGGCGCGGGAGTTCTTCGTCGTCAGTGCGCACCGCGAAGAAAACGTGGATACACCGGCAAACCTGCGGGACCTGGTGGATACGCTCAATGCGCTGGCCGGAAAATACAAGATGCCGGTCATCGTTTCCACCCATCCGCGCACCCGCAAGCGGCTGGACCTGCTGGAAGGCGCGAGTTTTGATCCCCTGATCCAATTTTCCAAGGCCTTCGGTTTTTTCGACTACATCAAGCTGCAGATGGGCGCGGCCTGCGTGATCTCCGACAGCGGCACGATCACGGAAGAGGCTTCCCTGCTGAACCTGCCGGCGGTCACCATACGCGACGCGCACGAGCGCCCCGAAGGCATGGATGTGGGAACGCTGGTCATGAGCGGCCTCAGGAAAGAGCGCGTGCTTGAGGCGATCCAGGTCGTCATGTCGCAGCATGCGGACGCGGGTCCCCGTATGCGGGTGGTGGACGACTACCAGACCGGGCCTGTTTCCAAGCAGGTGACGCGCGTGGTGCTCAGCTATGTGGACTACATCAACCGGACCGTCTGGAAAAAATAAGCTGCAGGATTCCTGGGTTCGCGATGGCCCGCGCGCGCGAATTGTTCAGGGCCGTTGATCCCAAAAAAACCATGCCATCCAGAAACAATCCCTTGACTCTCTGGCTTATTGCCATTGCCCTGCTGTTTCCGCTGTTTTTCCAGCTCTCCGGCGGCATTTACTACAACCCGGAAGTCATTACGGACTCGGGTGGTCTGATCAACAAGTTGCCTTTGCCGATATCAATCATCGCCAGCTTGATCGGAATACTCGCCCTTGCGAGGAATTACAAGCAAGCCTTGCCGGCAGCCATGTTCATCGGATCGTTTTCCGCACTGATGCTGGTGTCCCTGCTGTTTGCCGGGGTCGATCAGCCGATGCAACAGAGAAAGGTGCTGATCGCACTGCAATTCCTGCTGCCGACGATGGGGCTGGTTCTCGGGCAATTGGTGACCGACAAGGGGAGCATTGTGCCGAGGGCCTTCATGTGGGTTCTGTTATTGCTTGTGCCAGTGCAGATCCTCGCGGGCTGGTGGCAGAAGACCCTGACCTTGACGCACAACCTCTACCTGTTCAGCATTTACCAGCACTTCCAGTTTGTACCCGTCATTTTTGTGGCGGCGTTCTGTTTCGTCATGGTGCATTTGTGGGACGAGTACCGGGTGGCATTGCGCTTCCTGACAGCGGTCATGGGTATCTATGCCATTGCCAGCGCATCCTTCCTGGCCATCGGGCTTTACAGCGCGTTTGTCATCGTGTTTTTTGTCCGGAAGATGTGGCAACTGAAGACGGGGCGGCTGATTGGCTTCATCCTGTTTGGCGCGGGTATCGTGGCTGCCGGATTGGTAATTGGCCTCTACTACGGCATCGCGAAGAAAAACACCAGCATCATTGATGACAATGGGCAGTACTTGGGGAAATTCCAGACATTGGCCGACGGGAAAATGCCCGTCAATCTGGAACAGCGCCTGGGTGACTGGAAGCTTTTTCGCGACGGGATCAGCGAGAGTAATCACACCATGCTGCTGGGGCATACGGAGCCGCTGCCGCGCGAAGTCAAAACCAGCGCCCACAACTGGTACCTGGATTTTGTCTACAGCTTCGGCCTGGTGCCGCTGGTACCGCTGCTGGCACTGATGGTGTTCACCGCTTGCCTGCTTTACCGCTCCCGAAAAACGCTGCCTGGGCAAACCTGGTGGCTTGCTGCATTGGTGGCGTTCATGGTGCTGGTGGACAGCAATTTCAAGGTGACCTTGCGGCAGCCCTACCCGGGAATTTTTGCGTTCTTTATTTGGGGCCTATTGCTGACGCGCCTGCGTTCGCATTCGGCACCGCAGCGTGGCGGCTGACGCCGGCGCGCCCATGAGCACGCCCTCTCAAAGCCTCAGGGGCGGAATCCTGATCAGCACGGCGGGCGTGTTCGGCTCGGCCTTTTTGTGGCTGCTCAGCTTCAAGGCCGTTGCGCTGTGGATGGGGCCGGAAGGTGTCGGGCTTTTCTCGCAGCTCAGGCAGATGGCGCAGGCTGCCACGGTGGGGGCGACGTTTGGCGGCACGAATTCCGTCGTCCAGGGCTTGTCTGAGCGTTCGGAAGAAGCGGCCCGCAGGCAATTCCGCGCGACGGCGGCCCGCCTTGTCGGTGTGTCCGGCGTCATGGTGGTGCTGGCAATACTCGCCGCCGCGCCTGCGCTGACCCAGTTTTTCCTGTCGTCCAGTACGCCCGCGCTCGTGGCCACGGTGCGCTGGCTCGCGCTGGCCGTGCTGCTCAATGTGGCCGGGACCTATGCGCTGGCGGTGCTCAATGGCTATCGCTCCTATCCCTATCTTGCCCTGGCGCAGATAGCCGGGCCCGCGGCACTCGTGATGCTGCTGGCGCTTGCATGGTGGTGGCGCTTGCCGCCCGATCCCTTTGTGCTGTCCATGTCTTTTGTGGTGTGCTTCGGTATCACCTGTCTCGCGGGCCTGTTCGGGATCTCGCGTTTGCCCCGGCTTGCCGCCGCATTGCCGCCGCTGGCCAAGGCCGAAAGCCGTGTCTTTCTGAGGTTCGCGTTGTCCAACCTTGCGGCGGCGCTTTCCACCACCCTGGCATTGCTGTTGATCCGGTCCTGGGTGATCGAGGCGCGCGGGCTGGCCTTTGCCGGCCTGTTCGATGCGGGGTGGACATTGACCTTTAACTACACCACGCTGTTCCTGACCGCCTGCAGCGCGATTTACCTTCCGCTGCTGACCCGGGCCACCGACGCGCAAAGCCAGAAGGCCTGCATGCTCAAAACCGCCTACCTGGTCATGGCCGGTGGTGTGCTGGTTTGTTATGGCATGGTCCTTTTGAAAGCTCCGCTGATCAAGCTGCTGTACAGCGCGGAGTTCCAGCCGTCCGGGCAGGTCCTCGCCGTGCTGGTGGTCGCGGTGCTTTGCCGCAGTATTTCATGGGTCTATGGAACCATGATTCTTGCCACCCGGAATTCACGCGTATTGCTTCTCTCCGACCTGGCGCTCAACCTCAGCCTCCTCGCGACCGTCAAGTTCGCGCTTGTGGGCTTTTCTTCCCTGGCGGCGCTGGCCTGGGCATTCGTGCTGCCGAACTTTCTTTACCTGGTGTTTGTGGTGGAATATGCGGGATACAAAAACCCGTTGATGCGGCGCAGGCAGATCTGGCCTTTTCTGCTGGCGGCAACCCTTCCCCTGGTGGCACTGGCGTTGACGGGTGCGGGGGCCGCGCAGGACTGGACCATTGCGCAATGGTGTTGCCTGCTGGTGGGGCCGGCGGTGGCCGCCGCATCCCTGGTTGCTTACAAAAGGGTGGTGTTGTGAAAAATCTACGGGCGGACATCGAGCGTTACCAGCGATTTATCGGACATACCGGGCCGGTTTCCACCCTCAGGCTGGTCGGGAGTTGCTTCAACCCGCGCATGGCGCCGGTGGTCTTGATCCGCCTGGCGGAATTTTTCTTTGAGCGGCGGCTGGGGGTGGTGGCCAAACTGTTCACCATGGCCAATGTCGCCATTTTCGGTATCGAATCATCCCCTCAGGTGAGGATAGGCGGCGGGCTGTTTTTGCCGCATACCGTGGGGACCGTGCTGGGCGCCGAAAAGATTGGCGACAATGTCACCATCCTGCAAGGCGTCACCCTGGGCACGGCGGAGCCGGACAACGGTTTTACCGTATCGCTGCGGCCGGTCATCGGCAACCATGTGGTTCTTGGCGCGGGARCCAAAGTGATTGGCCGCGTCACCATCGGGGACCACGCCAAAGTCGGTGCCAATGCCGTGGTATTGCAGGACGTGCCTCCCCATGCGATTGCGGTTGGCGTTCCCGCCAGAATCATTCTCCGTACTGAAGCAGACAGCGCCCAGGAAAAAAATTGACACGTCTTTCTCTAAGCGCCTCGCTGGTGCTCTACAAACCGGATCTGGCAACACTGGAGCGCACCCTGTTCGCCTTGCAGGAAGCCGGGCGTGTGGCCAGGGATGATCGCGACCTGTCGCTGGAGCTGACGCTTGTCGACAATTCCTGCGACGCTGCCCTGCACCAGCATCTTGGCCAGTGGCTCGAGGCACGCCGCGCCGCCATGCCCGACTGGACGGTGCATCTGCTGCGCTCGCCCGGTAATGTGGGATACGGAAGGGGCAACAACCTCGTCATTGAAGAAGTCCGTTCGGACTATCACCTTGTGGTGAACCCGGATTTGTTTCTGGCACCCGACGCGCTGCGGGAAGCATTGCGTTTCCTAGAAGACAATCCCGAGACGGGACTGTTGACCCCGGCGGTATTCGGCGAAGACGGGGAGCGGCACTTCCTCTGCAAGCGCCATCCCACTTTGCTGGTGATGTTCCTGCGGAGCTTTTCCCCCAAATGGCTGCAATCGTGGTTCAAGCCGACGCTTGCGGAATTTGAGATGCTGGACTGTGACTATGACAAGCCGATCTTTGACGTGGAGTACCCGACGGGTGCCTGCATGTTTTTCCGAACCAGCGTGCTGCGGCAAATCAGGGGGTTTGACCCGGACTACTTCCTGCATTACGAAGATGCGGATATAGGCCGCAGGGCGCTGCAGGTGGCGCGCGTCATCTATGTCCCCAAGGTCAGGGTCGTGCATCAATGGGCACGGGACACCCATCGTTCATGGGGCTCAAGGCTGGTGACCGTCCGCTCTGGTTTTCTTTACTGGCGCAAGTGGGGCGGCGTATTCAGCAGCCGGCCTGATACCGGGCTCGACAAGAGAACCGTGGCAGCCGGCACGGCCCGGCCTGCCGCGCCGGCAGGGACGGGGAAGACTGTTCTGGTGACCGGGGCCAACGGTTTTATAGGAACGGCTGTCTGCCCTGATTTGGCAGCGAGGGCTTATCGGGTGCGCGGAGTTGCGCGGCACAAGCGTGTTGCCTCCGTCGACGGATTCGAATTCCTGTCAATGGACGAAATTGACGAGAATACGGATTGGGCCGAGGCGCTGGATGGCGTGGACAGCGTGGTTCATCTTGCGGCGCGTGTCCATTTGATGCGAGAAGTCGCAGCGGATCCTCTGGCTGAATTTCGCCGGACCAATGTGGCCCTGACCTTGAACCTGGCGCGGCAGGCCGCGGCTGCGGGGGTGCGGCGTTTTATTTTTATCAGTTCCATCAAGGTCAATGGCGAGGTAACGCCTGTGGGCCAGCCTTTCTCCGCTGACGATGTGCCGCATCCCATCGATCCTTATGGCATCTCCAAGTATGAAGCTGAACAAGGCTTGTTAAAGCTCGCCGCCGAGACCGGCCTGGAAGTTGTGATTATCCGCCCTGTGCTGGTATATGGACGGGGGGTGAAGGCCAACTTCCAATCCATGATGCATTGGCTGGTCAAGGGATGGCCCTTGCCGCTGGGCGCTCTGCCCAACCGGCGCAGTTTCCTGGCACTGGACAACCTGGCGGACCTCATCGCGATTTGTGTGCAGCATCCCGCCGCCGCCAACCAGGTGTTCCTGGCCAGCGACGGGGAAGATCTTTCGATCTCAGGGCTGCTGCGCCGCGCAGGGGTGGCGTTGGGCAAGCCCGCCAGGCTTATTCCGGTGCCGGTCATGATGCTCAGGGGCGGTGCCCGGCTGGTCGGCCAGGAGGCCGTCATGCAGCGGCTGTGTGATTCGCTGCAGGTGGACATTTCGAAAACGCAACGCGTCCTGGGATGGATTCCCCCCGTGGGTGTGGATGATGCGCTGAAAGAAACCGCCCGGTATTTCCGGCAGGGCCGCACATGACAAACGCCGCATCGCATGCCGTATTTCTGACGGGACGCACGAGTACCATCGGATCGCTGCTGCTTGCCTTGTTGCTGCAGCGCGGCTTCCAGGTGTGCGCCTTGGGGCGCCAGCCTTTGGCCCAGGAAGATCGCGTGCCGGGTCTGGCCTGGTTCGAGACGGATCTGGCCAAGCCTGAGCAGGAGTTGCCTCCCGTCGAGGCCGGCACCCTGATCCACACCGCCAGCCTGTGGCTGCTGCCGGGCTGGCTCGAGAAGTTCCACGCGCGCGGTGTGCGGCGCGTGATTGCCTTCAGTTCGACCAGCCGCTTCACCAAGCTGGCCTCGGCCAGCCCGTATGAGCTGGAGGTCGTCAACAAGCTCATCGCGGCCGAAGAGCACTTGATGGCGGAATGCGGGCGCCTGGGCATGGCCTGGACGATCTTCCGGCCCACGCTGATTTACGGCGGCGCCGGCGGGGACCGCAACGTGGCCGACATCGCGCGGCTGATACGCCGCTTCGGCTTTTTCCCGCGCTTCGGCCAGGCCCTGGGCCGCCGCCAGCCGGTGCATGCGCGCGACCTGGCGCTGGCCTGCGTGCAAAGCCTGGACGCGCCCGCGAGCTACAACAAGGCCTACAACCTCAGCGGCGGCGAGACGCTTGCCTATGTCGACATGGTGCGGCGTATCTTTGAAACCCTGGGCCGCAGCCCGGTGTTCATCCCCGTCCCGATCTGGGCCTTCCGCATCGCCGTGCGGCTGGCGCGCCTGCATCCGCGCTTTGCGCACCTGACGGCTGACATGGCGCTGCGCATGCAGGCCGACCTGGTGTTCGACCACCAGGATGCGACGACCGACTTCGGCTACCGGCCCGGCCGCTTCGACCCGGCCTACCTGACCACCCTGCGCTGACCCGCCCCGGGTGCCGGCAATGCTGCACAATTGCGCCATCCTCCCTTTTTAGACCTTTGGCCATGAGCGACACTCCCATGACTGATCCTGACCTTTCCCACGTCGGCCCGCGCGACAAGGCCGAAATCCTGGCCCAGGCGCTGCCCTACATCCGCAAGTTCCACGGCAAGACCCTGGTCATCAAATACGGCGGCAACGCCATGACGGACCCGGCCCTGCAGGCGGACTTCGCCGAGGACGTGGTGCTGCTCAAACTGGTGGGCATGAACCCGGTGGTGGTGCACGGCGGCGGCCCGCAGATCGAGGCGGCGCTGAACCGCCTGGGCAAAAAAGGCCACTTCATCCAGGGCATGCGCGTCACCGACGAGGAAACCATGGAGGTCGTCGAGTGGGTGCTGGCCGGCCAGGTGCAACAGGACATCGTCGGCCTGATCAACCAGGCCGGCGGCAAGGCCGTGGGCCTGACCGGTCGCGACGGCGGCCTGATCCGCGCGCAAAAGCTCAAGATGGTCGACAAGGACGACCCGAACAAGGAGCACGATATCGGCTTTGTCGGCGACATCRTCAGCATAGACCCCAGCGTGGTCAAGGCGCTGCAGGACGACGCCTTCATCCCGGTGATCAGCCCCATAGGCTTCGGCGAGGAAAACGAAAGCTACAACATCAACGCCGACGTGGTGGCCGGCAAGCTGGCCATAGTGCTGAAAGCTGAAAAGCTGGTGCTGCTGACTAACACGCCCGGCGTGCTCAACAAGGCCGGCGAGCTGCTCACCGACCTGAGCGCCCGCGAGATCGACGAACTCTTCGCCGATGGCACGATTTCGGGCGGCATGCTGCCCAAGATCGAAGGCGCGCTGGACGCGGCCAAGAGCGGCGTGAACTCGGTCCACATCATCGACGGCCGGGTGCCGCACGCCATGCTGCTGGAAATCCTGACCGACCAAGCCTACGGGACCATGATTAGATCGCACTAGACACCTCGTGACTACATCCCCAGACTCTTCGCAAGCAGCCACCGTGGAACCGGCTTTGCCGGGCCAGTGGTGGCGCCCCCTTGAGGGGGAGGCGCCGAAGGCGCCTCGGGGGGGAGCGTAGGTGCGACTTCTTTTAGTTGAAGACGACGTGATGGTGGCCAGCGGCATCAAGCTGGGGCTCAGCGACGCCGGTTATGCGGTCGACTGGGTCGGCAGCGCCGAACGCGCCGAGGAAGTCCTGCAGGGCGAGACCTTTGACGCCGCCATCATCGACATCGGCCTGCCGCGCATCGACGGCCTGGAGCTGACCCGGCGCTTGCGCCGCGGCGGCCTGACCATGCCGGTGCTGATCCTGACCGCGCGCGACGCGCTGCAAGACCGCGTGCAAGGGCTGGACCTGGGCGCCGACGACTACATGGTGAAGCCCTTCGAGCTGCCCGAATTGCTGGCGCGCCTGCGCGCGCTGCTGCGCCGCTCGCAGGCCGCCACCAGCGCCACCCTGAGCTTCGGCGCGCTTGAACTCGACACGGCCAACCGCGAGGCCCGCGCCAACGGCCAGCTGATAGAGCTCGGCCCGCGCGAGTGGACGGTGATGGAATACCTGTTGATCAACGCCCCCAAG
>NZ_JBFUBY010000162.1:0-9630 GCF_056405515.1 Polaromonas sp. P1_G2 | reverse complement strand
TGCAGGCACAGGGCGGGCGCTACACGCTGGAAACCGTATCGCCGGCCGGCGAGTACCGCTACGAACAGATCGAAGCCATCCGCGAAGTGCTTCCCTGGGAACACTCGCTGGCCGCGGTGATCTTGCGCGGTGCGGCGCCGTCCACGCGCATCGTTTCATTCACTGTGACCGAAGCAGGTTATTACCTCGACACCCATGGCAAGCTGGACCTGTCTTTCAGCGATCTCGCAGCGGACCTTGAACGCGCACGCCGCGGCGAGGCCGCGGAAGAGGGGGGCGAGGGCGTGACCATCTACGGCGCCGTCTGCGCGATCCTGCGCGCGCGCAAGGCAAGGCAGGCCGGCCCGGTAACCCTGCTCAACTGCGACAACCTGCGCCATAACGGCGAGCGCTTCCGTGACGGGCTGCGCGAGTTCATCGAACTTGCGGGCGATAGCGACCTGCTCTCGTGGGTCGGCGCCAACACCCTTTGCCCGAACGCCATGGTCGACCGCATCACGCCGCGCCCGCCGCCTGAGCTGCGCGCTCGCGTGAAGGCCGCCACGGGACGCGACGATGCGGCGGCGGTGACGGGCGAGAGCTTCATCCAGTGGGTGATCGAAGACCGGTTCGCGGCCGGGCGCCCCGACTGGGGCCGTGTGGGCGTTGAGCTGGTCGAATCGGTGCAACCCTATGAAGAGGCCAAGATCCGCATCCTCAATGCCACGCACAGCTGCATTGCCTGGGCCGGCACGCTGCTGGGGCTGGAGTTCATTCATGAAGGCACGCAGCATGCGGCGATCCGGAAAATGGCCTGGGACTACGTGACCGACGACGTGATCCCCTGCCTGAGTTCGCCTGAAGTCCCGGGCCCGATCGACCTTGCGGCCTACCGGGACGTGGTCATCGACCGCTTCGGCAACCCTTCGATCCGCGACACCAACCAGCGCGTGGCGGCCGATGGATTTTCGAAGATCCCGGGCTTCATCGCACCCACGGTGCGCGAGCGGCTTGCCATGGGGAAGCCGGTCGACAGCGTCGCGATGCTGCCTGCGCTGTTTCTCGCCTTCCTGCAGCGCTGGCATCGCGGGGAACTGCCTTATGCCTACCAGGACCAGGGCATGGACGAGGCCGTGGCGCACGCGATCTGCGGCGCTGCCGATCCGGTACTCGCGCTGTGCTCGGACGCGGCGCTGTGGGGGGCCGCCGCGGGTGATGCACGGCTCATCGAGGCCGTGCGTAGCGCGAGCGGGCGCGTGGAAAATTTTGTCAATTCGGGAGCCGCGAGATGAGCGAACGCTTGAAAAACCGCCACGTGCTGTTGACCGGCGCCGGTGGCGGCATAGGCCTGGCGGTCGCCGAGGCCTGCGTTGCCGAAGGTGCGCGTTGCAGCGTGGTCGACCGTGCGGTAACGGCGCCCGAGGCGGTGGGCGCGCTACAGCAGCGTCATCCCGGCCGGCTGGCCTACATCGCTGCGGATGTCACGGACGCCCAGGCGATTGCGCGCCTGCTCGCGGAGGCACGGGCCGCTTTGGGTCCCATCCATACGCTTTTCAACAACGCGGCCGTGTTCGACCTCGCGCCCCTGCTCGACAGCGACGAGGATTCTTTCGACAGGCTGTTTGCCGTCAACGTGAAAGGCATGTTCTTTGTCATGCAGGCCGTGCTTCGCCACATGGTCGAAGCCGGCGCGCAGGGTGCGTCGGTCATCAACATGGCCTCACAAGCCGGCCGGCGCGGCGAAGCGCTGGTGTCGCACTATTGCGCGACCAAGGCCGCGGTCATCAGCTACACCCAGAGCGCCGCACTGGCCATGGCGCCCCATGGCATTCGCGTCAACGGCATTGCCCCCGGTGTGGTCGACACGCCGATGTGGGACCATGTCGACAGCCTGTTTGCCAGGGCGGAAGGCCTGCCGCCGGGAGAAAAGAAGCGGCGCGTGGGCCTCGAAGTTCCGCTTGGCCGCATGGGTGTTCCGGCCGACATCGCGGGCGCGGCGGTATTCCTTGCCAGCGATGAGGCACGCTACATCACGGCGCAGACCCTGAATGTCGATGGTGGTAACGTCATGAGCTGATTTTCCCGGGCTTGAACGCGATGAATGACGACTTCCATCTGTATCTCGACAGCGCCGACCTGGCCGAACTGCAGGCCTGCCTCCCGCACCCGGTGGTCCACGGCGTGACAACCAATCCCACACTGCTGCGGCGTGCGGGCATAGGCCGTTCGGCCGWGCCCGGCTTGCTGGCGCGTTGCATCGACCTGGGCGCGCGGCAGGTGCAGGCGCAGGTGTATTCGAGCGAGGTCGACGGCATGCTCGAAGACGCGCAAGAATTGCTGTCGCACTTCGACCGGGGCCAATTGGTCGTGAAGATTCCCGCCACCCGCCAGGGCCTTGATGCCGGCGCGCGGCTTATCGCGCAAGGTGTTCCTGTCACGTGGACGGCTGTCTATGCGCCCGAGCAGGCGCACTTTGCCGCACAGCTGGGCGCGGCGTATGCGGCACCCTACCTGGGACGGCTCGAGGACGCCGGTGCCGGCGGCTTGGCGCTGATCGCGCAGATGCAGGCGTTGGTGGCGCGGCGGGCTTCGTCCGGCACCCGCCTGCTGGTGGCGAGCGTCCGCTCCCGCGAGGCCTACCTTTCCTTGCTGGGGCTGGGTGTGGGGGCCATCACGATTCCGCCGCGCCTCTTCGCGGAATTGCTCGATCATCCCGCCACGCTGGCTGCCGAGCGCGGATTCCTGGCCGACGCCGGCGCCTTGCCTTGACCGAGAATCCACCATGCGCATTGCAATCACGGGCGAGGCCCTTATCGATTTCACCGCCGGCGAGGCCGGCACGCTGGCCTTCCTGGGCCATGAGGGCGGCTCGCCGCTCAACACGGCCGTCGCCTGTGCCCGCCTCGGGCAGCCCACCGGTTTCCTCACGCAGCTGTCGACCGACCTGTTCGGCGAACGATTGATGGGGTTTCTCGAACGCAACGGTGTGGACACCCGCTTCATCCTGCGCAGCCATGCGCCGTCAACCCTGGCCTTCGTCGAGCGCACACCGCAGACCAACCGCTATGCCTTCTATACGCGCGGCAGCGCCGACGCGACCTGGGCGCCTGAGCCGCTGCCGCAGTTGCCGGCCGACTGCCGCTTTCTCCACTTCGGTTCGATCGCACTCCTGCAGGAGCCTGCCGCCACGCGCATCACCGATCTGATGGCCGCCAACGCCGGGCGCCGTGTGATCGTGTTGGATCCCAACGTGCGGCCCAGCCTGATTCCCGACATGGTGGCCTACCGTGCGCGTGCCATGGGCTGGTTTGCGATGGCCGACCTGGTCAAGCTCAGCGACGAAGATGCCGAACTGCTGGCGCCCGGCAGGGCTGCCGACGCACTGGCGGCGGATTGCCTGCAAGCTGGCGCGCGCGCGGTGATCGTCACGCGCGGCGCCGGCGGCGCCACGCTCTGGCGCACCGGGCACGAAGCGCTTGCCGTGGCGGCGCCGAGCGTCAAGGTGATCGACACCATAGGCGCGGGCGACACCTTTACGGCCGGGCTCTCGGTTTCGCTGCTTGCGCATGGCGTCGAACACCCGGCCCAGCTCGGTGAGCKGGGCGACGGTGCATGGCGCGAAGTGATGCGCTTCGCCGCCATGGCGGCCGCACTGAACTGCACCCGCGAAGGCGCCGATCCACCCACGCTGGAAGCCGTTCGCGCCGCGCTCCCGCGGGAGGACAATGAGGCCCTTGCTCCCCGGTCCTGATACAGGCTGCCATGACCACGTCCACATCCAGACGCGCTATACCCCGCCAGCGCCAACCCGAGCTGGAGCGCGACATCGCGCGCTCTCCCTTGCTGGGCTACGAGGCCCCTGAAACCGGCCTGGTGCGCTGCCTTGCACACGGCTTTCCGAGCCCGCTGGTGCGCTGGCATTTTCATGAAGAGTATGAACTGCACCTGATCACCGAGACCTCGGGCAAGGCCTTTGTCGGCGACTGGATAGGGCCGTTCCAGCCCGGCCATCTGGTGCTGTGCGGCCCGCGGCTGCCGCACAACTGGATTTCGCTCGACGTGCCCGAAGGCGGTGCCGCGGGACGCGACCGGGTAATCCAGTTCCACCACGAACCCATCGAACGCGCGGCGGCCGGGATTCCCGAGCTGCGCGAGGTGATGCAATTGCTCGAACGGGCGCGCCACGGCATCGAATTTTTTGGCCTGTCGCAACAGGCGCAAATGCACTGGGACAACATCAAGGCCGCGCGCGGGGTGCGCCGCCTCGGCCGATTCTTTGAGTTCATGGCCGACCTGGCGCAATGGACGGACTACCGGCTGCTGTCGAGCGTACAGATGCAAGGGGCGCAGGGCGCCGATGGCGATGCGCAGGTCGACCAGATCAACGGCATCGTCAACCGCATGACCGCCAACCTGGCGGAGCCGATCTCGATGTCGGCCGTGGCGGCCGAACTCGGCATGAGTGAAAGCCGTTTCAGCCGCTTCTTCCAGCGTTCCACCGGCAACAGCTTTACCGACTTCGTCAACCGCGTGCGCATCAACAGCGCCTGCCACATGCTGATGCAGACCGACCACAAGGTCACCGACATCTGTTACCAGGTCGGGTTCAACAATGTGGCGAACTTCAACCGGCGTTTCCTGGAGATCAAGGGCATGACGCCCACCGAGTTCAGGCGCCAGGCCGATGGCCGATTCGGCCGGCCAGCCTGATTTTCCCGGTTATCCCCGCTTCTCCGGCAGGCGTGGAATCAAAACTGGTAGCCCAGCTGCACCGTGAAGCAGTTGGGGTCCAGCCTCACGTCAATCGTCTGGCCGGTGCTCAGCGTACCGCGCGTCTTGAGCAGGGTCTTGGTGTAGCTGCCTTCCACAAACCATTTCTCGGTGAGCTTGTAGACCCCCCCTATCTGAAAGGATGGGGCCAGCTTGGATTTGAAGGACACCCCGGTGGGCGGGCCGCCGGGGTTGGTCAGCGCGGTCAGCAGGGCGCTGCCTTTTTCCTTGTAAAACCGCACGTAGGACAGGCCGGCGCCCAGGTAGGGCCGGAAGCTGGCGTTGGCCTCGAAGAAGCGGTACTGGCCTATCAACGTGATCGGCAAGGCCTTGGTTTCTGCCACCTTGCCGAAACCCGCGAGCACGCCGTCGCCGGTGACGTCATGCCGGAATCCCAGGCCCAGCGGCAGGTGCAGGTTCAGGTGGTCGGTGWTCATGTAATTCACCGCGCCTGTCAGCCGGGTGTCGTTGCTGACGCCGACGCGCACATTCGGTATGTTGCCCGTGAGGCTGTCGCTGTCCACCGAAGGTTTGATGCGCGTGACGCCGGCCGAGAGGGACCAGGTGCCGGCCTGCTGCGCGAAAACGGGGAGGGCGAAGGCAGCAGCCATGAGGGCCGCGGCAATCAGGTGGGGTCTGGAAAGAGTCATGGGCTGGTGACCGTTGTGGCGTTTTGGAGGGTTCATCCAGTGGATCGATGCGTCTCATGGTAGCGGCAAGCGCCGGTAAGCGCTGCCTTCCGCGTGGTTTTAAGGGGCGTGGGTGAAGCGCAGACGCAACGCCCTGGCCAATTGAAAACGTTCTTCGTACAAGGTTTGTACGGATGCGGACAAAGCGGCTTGCGCGCCCCAAAATCGGCCGCTGCCCCGGTCCCGGCCGGCCGCGGTAGCCCTGCGGGACGGGCCGCATTATCATGCGGCAGGGAATTCACCCTGTTTACACCTTGTGAGGAGGATCACTGTCATGAATTTCGGCCAAGCCATCTCCACCTGTTTTTCCAAATACGTCACTTTTACCGGCCGGGCATCGCGGCCGGAGTTCTGGTGGTTCTTCCTGTTCCAGATCATCGTCCTGATCGTCACCGGCATGATCAGCAACATCCTGTACGGCATCGCCGCGCTGGCGATGCTGTTGCCGGCAATCGCGGTGGGCGTGCGGCGCCTGCATGACATCGGCAAGACCGGCTGGCTGATGCTGATCGGCCTGATCCCGCTGGTCAACCTGCTGCTGCTGTACTGGTGCGTGCAGCCCTCGGAAGGCCCCAACCAGTATGACGAAGGCGCCGCACCCGCGGCACCCGCCGAGCAATAAAAAAAGGGCCGCGAAAGCGGCCCTTTTTGATGGAGCGAGAAGCTCAGGCAGGCATTACATGCCCATGTCGCCCATGCCGCCCATACCACCCATGCCGCCTGGCATGCCGCCGCCGGCGCCGGACTCTTCCTTCGGAGCCTCGGCAATCATGGCTTCGGTCGTCAGCATCAGGGATGCGACGGAGGCTGCGTTCTGCAGTGCGGTGCGGGTGACCTTCGTGGGATCCAGGATACCCATTTCGATCATGTCGCCGTAGGTGTCGTTGGCGGCGTTGAAACCGTAGTTGCCCTTGCCGGCCAGCACGGCGTTCACGACCACAGAGGCTTCGCCGCCTGCGTTGTAAACGATTTCGCGCAGGGGGGCTTCGATGGCGCGCAGCACCAGCTTGATACCGGCGTCCTGGTCAGGATTGTCGCCGGCGATCTTGCCTGCAGCCTGCTTGGCGCGCAGCAGCGCCACGCCGCCGCCGGCCACGATGCCTTCTTCCACGGCAGCGCGGGTAGCGTGCAGTGCGTCTTCAACGCGGGCCTTCTTTTCCTTCATTTCGACTTCGGTGGCAGCGCCGACCTTGATCACGGCAACACCGCCGGCCAGCTTGGCCACGCGCTCTTGCAGTTTTTCACGGTCGTAGTCGCTGGTCGCTTCTTCGATCTGGACACGGACTTGCTTGACGCGTGCTTCGATGTCGGCAGCGGCGCCGGAACCGTCGATGATGATGGTGTTTTCTTTGCCCACTTCGATGCGCTTGGCCTGGCCGAGGTCTGCCAGCGTCACTTTTTCGAGCGACATGCCGACTTCTTCAGCGATGACCTTGCCGCCGGTCAGGCAGGCGATGTCTTCCAGCATGGCTTTGCGGCGGTCGCCGAAGCCGGGGGCCTTCACAGCCACAACCTTCAGGATGCCGCGCAGGGTGTTCACCACCAAAGTTGCCAGGGCTTCGCCTTCGACTTCTTCGGCAATGATCAGCAGCGGACGGCCGGCCTTGGCGACTTGTTCCAGGGTAGGCAGCAGGTCACGGATGTTGCTGATCTTCTTGTCGTAGAGCAGAACAAAGGGGTTGTCCAGCAGTGCGGACTGCTTTTCAGGGTTGTTGATGAAGTAAGGGGAGAGGTAGCCGCGGTCGAACTGCATGCCTTCGACGACGTCGAGTTCGTTTTGCAGGGACTTGSCKTCTTCGACGGTGATSACGCCTTCKTTRCCRACCTTGTCCATCGCGTCGGCAATGATCTTGCCGATGGATTCGTCGGAGTTGGCCGAGATCGAGCCGACCTGGGCGATTTCTTTCGACGTGGTGGTGGGCTTGGAAGCCTTCTTGAGCTCTTCGGTCAGGGCCAGCACGGCCTTGTCGATACCGCGCTTCAGGTCCATCGGGTTCATGCCGGCGGCAACGTACTTCATGCCTTCGCGGACGATGGCTTGTGCCAGAACGGTGGCGGTGGTGGTGCCGTCGCCGGCGTTGTCGGAGGTCTTGGAAGCGACTTCCTTGACCATCTGCGCGCCCATGTTCTGCAGCTTGTCCTTCAGTTCGATTTCCTTGGCGACGGACACACCGTCCTTGGTCACCGTGGGGGCGCCGAACGAGCGCTCCAGAACCACGTTACGGCCTTTGGGGCCCAGGGTTACCTTGACGGCGTTGGCCAGGATGTTCACACCCTCGACCATGCGTGCGCGGGCTTCGCCGCCGAAAATGACGTCTTTTGCTGCCATGATTAATTCTCCAGATTCAGTTAATTAAGGATTTGGGGTGGGTGAGAAATTACTTCTCGACCACTGCAAACAAATCTTCTTCTTTCATGACGAGCAGTTCGTCGCCGTCGACCTTGACGGTCTGGCCGCTGTATTTGCCGAACAGCACGCGGTCGCCGACTTTCACGCCCACGGGGCTCAGTTCGCCCTTGTCGTTTTTCTTGCCTGGGCCAACGGCCAGCACTTCGCCTTGATCAGGCTTTTCAGCGGCGCTGTCAGGAATGACGATGCCGGAAGCGGTTTTGGTTTCGTTTTCCACGCGTTTGACGATCACGCGGTCGTGCAAAGGACGAAGTTTCATGAGAGCTCCTTGTTTGAGAACACTGGTTTTGGGAATCAAAAAGCACCCGGCTGGAAGTGGGTGCTTGTTAACTTTGGTGGGATTGATCGGGCTTTGTTAGCACTCAATACCATCGAGTGCTAATCATAGGGGCAATTGGGGTCCATTTCAAGGCAAGGGCCGGAAAACCTGCTTTTTGGGGTGGCGGCGGGTGTTGCGGAGCGCCGTTGGGCCAGATTCCGTCAAAACCGGCCCGTTTGGCGACCGCGGTCACACGGCACTGCGCGCCTTGCTGGGCGCGTGGCCGATGACGCGCTTGAACGCCCGGCTGAAGGAGGCCTCGGAGTCGTAACCCAGCCGGTCGGCGGCCGTGGTGACACGCATTCCGTCCTGCGCGATCCAGTTGCGGGCCTGGAACATGCGGATGCGGGCCACGTACCGGGCAGGGCTCTCGCCCACCGACTCCTTGAAAGCCTGGGCAAAACGTGACCGCGATGCGCCCATGATGTTCGCCAGTTCCGGCACGCTCCAATCCTGCTCCGGCGTCGCATGGATGGCGGCCAGCACCTTGCCCACGCCGGGCGAGCGCAGCGCCGCGATCCAGCCAGTCGAGTTGCTGCAGGCGCATTCGACCCAGGCGCGGATGATGGTCGCGGCGAGCACATCGGCCATGCGGGCCAGGATGCCGCAGGCACCCATGCGGTTGAGCGAGGCTTCTCGCTCCATCGCCTCGAGCAGCATGGGCACGCCCGGGTCGCGCTGCGCCAGGTCGCCGGCGCGGATCACCCCCGGCATCATGGCCAGCAAGGGGTGCTGGGAGTCGAGGTTGAACTTCATGGTGCCGCAGAACATGACATGGGACGGTGCTTGCGCCGCGGGCGCTCCGTCCCGCAACAGATAGATATCGTCCGCGACCCGCTCACGATCGAAGGTCGCGAGGGCCACCGGCGGAACCTCGGGTGAACTGGCCAAGGTGTGGGCCGTGCCGCGCGGCAGCAGCACCGCGTCACCGGCCTTCAGTTCCATCCACCCGGACGGCTCTGTGTATAGCCAGCAATCTCCGCTGCCGACGAAATGAAAACGCGCGGTGGCTTGCGCTCCAAAGGAAATCGCCCACGGCGCGTGCATCAGGCAGCGGCCGTACTCGACACCATCCAGGCGCAGGCCCAGCAGGACCTGGGTGAGGGGATCGGGCCCCGCGGCGGGCGGGCCTGCGCCTTCATGAGGGGGCTGAACGACGGGCGTGAAAGTTCTGGAGGAATCGTCAAGCATTTCGGCTCTTTCGCCATGGAAATGTGTCGATGCTAGGCCTAAGCTGGTCACCCTGTCCTCAACAAGGCTTCATATCTCATGCCATCCAATTCCTCTTCTGCCTGCCTGGATCCGCTGGCTGCCGGCGCAGGCCCTGCCAACAATTCATCCGGCGAGGCCGCCGCTCTCTGGCCGGCGGTCGCCTCACTTTCCCTCGGCGTGTTCGGCCTGGTCACGGCGGAATTCCTGCCGGCCAGCCTGCTGACCGCCATGGCGGCCGATCTCCATGTCAC
>NZ_JBFUBY010000161.1:0-11694 GCF_056405515.1 Polaromonas sp. P1_G2 | reverse complement strand
GGCCACGGGCGGGCGGCCGTGGCGCCAGGCGTTTTCGACGAGGTTGGCAAGCACCCGCCGCATGGCGCGCGGGCGCAGCAACACGGCCGGCGGCCCGCCGGCCCGCAGCGCCACCGGCATGCCCTGGGCAGCCGAGGCGGCGGCGACTTCGGCCGCCAACGCATCGATGTCGACCGGCGACGGCGCTTCACCGTCGGTGCTGCGGGCGAAATCGAGGAACTGGCCGATGATGGCGTCCATCTCCTCGACGCCGCGGGTCATGCGGGCCATCAACTCTTCATCAGCCTTGTCGCGCAGGATCTCGATGCCCAGGCGCAGTTTGGTCAGCGGCGTACGCAAGTCGTGCGACACCCCGGCCAGCATCAGCGTGCGTTCATCGTCGGCCTGGGCCAGGCTACGCACCATCTGGTTGAAGCTGCGGCTCAGGCCGGCGATTTCCGTGGGGCCGTCTTCAGGCAAGGGCTGGGGGCTGGCGCCGCCGGCCAGCATCTGGGCCGACGCCATCACGCGGCGCAGGGGCTGGTTCAGGTAACGGTGAATCAGCAGCGCACCCAGCAAGGCCAGCAGCGCGCTGGTGAGCGAGGCCGCGACCCAGGCGCCGGTGAATTCACGCGTCGGCAGCACGCCGGGCAGCGTGACCCAATGGTCGGCGCCGTCCAGGCGCAAGCGCACCGCCAGGCTGCCGCCGGCTTCACGGCGCCAGATGATTTCAGAGCCCTCGCCTTCCAGCGCAATGCCGCGCGAGGCTTCATTGACGAAACGCCGCTCGAGCCGGCTGAGCAACAGGCGTCCGCCGCGGCCATCACCGTCTTCATCCGCCACGCCCTGCATGGCGCGGCGGTTGAACTGCGCCACAAAAGCCTCGCGCTGCGCGGGCGGCAGCGCGGCCAGGCCGGCGCGGATGGAACTGACATTGCGCGCCACCGCCACCGACAGCTGTGCCAGCCGGGGTTTGACGATCAGCTGGCGCACCAGCAGCGCGCTGGCCAGCTGGCCCGCGACAATGAGCACCACGATCAGCAGCACGTTGCGGCCGAACAGGCTGCGCGGAAAGAGTGTCACGGCTTGCCCGCCTTGCCGTGTTTTGCCGCGCCGCCTTCCGGCACAAACACATAACCCACGCCCCACACGGTCTGGATGTGGGCGGGCTGCGATGGGTCGGCCTCTATGAGCTTGCGCAGGCGCATGACCTGCACGTCGATGCTGCGGTCGGTGGCTTCATGGTCGCGGCCGTAGGCCAGCTCGATCAGGCGATCGCGGCCCAGCGGCCGGTTGGGGTGCAGGGCCAGCGCCCGCAGCAGGCTGAATTCACCGGTGGTAAGGGGCAGATCTTCGCCATTTTTTTCGAGCCGGCGTGCTTCCAGCTTCAGGGTGAAAGCGCCAAACCGCACCGTGCCCTGGCCGGGCAAGGGGCCGCTGTGCGCGCCCAGCATGCGCTGCCGGCGCACCAGCGCCTGGATGCGCGCCAGCAGCTCGCGCGGGTTGAAAGGCTTGGGCAGGTAATCGTCGGCCCCCATCTCCAGGCCGACGATGCGGTCCACCGGGTCGCCGCGGGCGGTGAGCATGACGATGGGAATGGTTTCACCCTGCGCGCGCAGGCGGCGGCACACCGCCAGGCCGTCTTCGCCGGGCATCATGACGTCGAGCACCAGCACGTCGAAGCGCTCGCGCGCCAGCAGGGCATCCAGGCTTTTGGCATCTTCCAGCGTGCGCACGGCATAGCCCTGGTCGCTCAGGTAGCGCTGCAGCAGGCTGCGCAGGTCGGCCTCGTCGTCGACCACCAGGACCCGGGCCAATGCCTCGCTCATGGCAATGGGCCTGCCCGCAAAAGCGCGTTGGAAACCAGCATCAGAAACATCCCACAGCAAGAAAGATGCCCCATGGTAGCGGCCCGCGCCGGGCCGTCCGCCCGGCAAATCATGACAAACGATGACAAAGCCGCGCTTTGTTCAYGCCTTGTCATCAAGAGACCGGTGCCAGCCATGATTGGCTCACATCTCGCGGCCACAGTGGCATCACCGCGCTGCAATGCGGCCGAAACCTCAAAACCGGCCAATGCCAGCACCGTGGGCAGCGCCTCGATCACAGGCCCCAACGGTGCCACCGCCGTGCGCAACGGTCAGGCCAGCCGCAGCGCGGACGGCTCCGCGCAGCGCAGCGGCAGTTTTGCCGCCAGCGGCGCCCAAGGCAGCGTGGAAAGCAGCGGCAGCAGCAGCAAAACCGCCGACGGCGCCATCAACGCCAGCCGCAATACCAGTGCCACCAGCGCCGCCACCGGCAACAGCATGCAAAGCACGGCTTCCTATAACCAGGCCACCGGCGTCACCCGCAGCACGACCTGCTATGACGCCAGCGGCGCAAGCATGAGCTGCCCGTCGCGCTGAGCGTGCCCCCTTCACATTTCGCTTATCCCCTGTTTAACCGGAGTACTTTCATGACCTCTTCTTCCACCCTGCGCGCACTTCAAGTCATCAGCCTGCTGGCACTGGGCGCCGCGGCCCATGCCCAGGCACCCAAGGCCGACCGGATGGAAAAAGCCCGCACGGAGCTGCAAAAACGCTTTGAAGCGGCCGACACCAACAAGGACGGCAAGCTGACCCGCGAAGAAGCGCAGGCAAAAATGCCCAAGGTGTACAAAAACTTTGACGCCATCGATGCCGGCCATGCGGGCGCGATTTCACTGGCCGACATCGAGGCATTTGTGGTCTCGAAAAAAGGCGCGCGCAAGCCGGCCGGCTGATGCGGCGGCTTCGATGCGGGCCGCCACGCACAAGGCCACACGAATGGTTTAACCTCAAGAGCGCCCCGCCGGGCGCTGTTTGACCGGAGATTCTGATGACAGCTCTTGCCACCCGGGCGCGACAGGCCGGCCTTGTCGCCACGCTGCTTTTCTCGGCCACCTTTGCCGCGGCCGCACCGGCCGTGCCTGAGGGCGTGCGCCGCATGGCCGACATTGCCTATGGCACGGATACACGCCAACGCATGGACGTGTACCTGCCGGCGTCCGCGACGGACACGGCGAAGGCGCCTGTCATCGTCATGGTGCACGGCGGCGCCTGGATGGTGGGCAACAAGGCCATGCCGAATGTGGTCGACAACAAGGTGGCGCATTGGGTCCAGCAAAAGGGCTATATCTTTGTCTCTGTGGGCTACCGCCTCTCGCCGCAAGCCGACCCGCTACTGCAGGCGCGCGACGTGGCTGCGGCGCTGGCCAAGGCCCAGGGCCTGGCGGCTTCCTGGGGCGGTGACCCGGCGAAGTTCATCCTCATGGGGCATTCGGCCGGCGCGCACCTGGTGGCGTTGCTGGCGGCCTCGCCGGTACTGGCGCGCGAGGCCGGCGCGCAAGCCTGGCTGGGCACGGTCGCGCTCGACAGTGCCGCGCTGGACCTGGAACGCATCATGCAGGCGCGGCACATGCGCTTTTACGACCGTGTGTTCGGCGCCGACCCGGCTTACTGGCGCAGCGTGTCGCCCAGCGGCGTGCTGGCGCCGGGCGCCGCACCCATGCTGCTGGTGTGCTCGACTCAGCGGGCCGACGACCCCTGCGCGCAGGCACGTGACTTTGCCGCCAAGGCCACGGCCCAGGGCGGCCGCGCGAGCGTGCTGGCGCAAGACCTCACGCATGCGCAGGTCAACACCACGCTGGGCCTGCCCGGCGCGTACACCGAGGCGGTCGACGGTTTCATCACGGGTTTGCTGCCGCGCTGACAGCCTCCCAAATAAAAAAACCGGCGGGTTGCCCCGCCGGTTCGTGTTCATCGCCCCATTCCTCACATGGCATAAGGGATGGGGATGGTGCGATTCATCGATTCAACAATCCATGAACTTCGCACCAATGCCCGGCATCACTCAGAGTGCAGGCTTGGCCGCGCGGCTTTTTTCACTTTCCAGCGCCTTGGTCCTCTGCGCATCCAGCACCTTGTACCAGTCGGCAAACGCGCTGACATCCATGGCGAAGGACGAGAATTTGTCGGCCAGGCCATCCTGTTTGTTGGACTTGGACGATACGCTGTAGATCGTGGCGCAAGCGTAGGTGGGTGCCACGGGGTAATACAGATAGCCCGTCACGCCGTTGCTGCCGCTGCTGCCGCTGCCCACGAAATAGTCCTTGATCTCCTCAAAGCAGTTGCCGTTCCTGGGCTTGTCGTAGACGTTGACCCACTCGATTTCCTTGCCCGCCTTGTCGTACATCCAGTGCTGGCTGTAGCCAGTGGGCTTGATGCTTGCGGGGTCCTGCTTGCCGTATTTGGCCGATGCGTCCGCGATGGCCTTCAATGCGGGCCGGTCCCCTGCCGGGTATTCCGTCTTGGTGATGGCCCATACCTTGTTGGTCAAAGGCGAAATGCTGAAGTTCAGGTTCTTGGCCGTGCTGTTGAATTTGGGGACGTAGGTGTAGTTGTCGAAGGTGCCGGTCCTTCCGTCTATGGTCAGCTTCAGTGCGGTCTTTGAGGTGCCCACATAGACATTGTTTTTGAGATCGGCGTTTGCGATATTCAGGGCCTCCTGCACATCCATGCCGAGGCGAATGCCGCCCACATCAGGTGCCGCTGCATAGGCCGCGCCCGCCATGCCGGTGCCAATAGTCCATGCCAACGCCCATTGGCCTGCGATTTTTTTGCTCATGTTTCCTCCCTAGAGTGCTCGATAAAAAAGACAGGCCCTGGACAGACATTCCCTTTGGCCTGAGTTGCGACGGCGCATCCCTGCTGCGCCGCGGGCCATCTTAGCGAGCGCCCGACATGGGCCTGGAGGGCCATGCACATGAATTGCAACGAGCTGTTTCGGGCCGGGATTTATTTCTTGAAAGCGTGAAATAGTTGCCTGTGCCAGCGTGCCACCATGCGCCTGAAGACGAAAGGGCTTGGCTTCAATGCCATGCAATCGCGGCGCGATGATGCGCCGCGATCACCGACCGGGCTCACCGCGACGGGACGTGCATGAATGCGCCAGATATTGAACTGGAACCAGGGGTCAAGGTTTCTGCAGCGGCTCACCCGCTTCCGCCGCCGCCACGACAGCATTGCGGCGGTGGTAGCTGAAAAACGTCCACATCAGCAGCGAAGCGTCGGGCCCGTCGGGCTCGTTGAACTCGACACTGGCGTCGCCGCCGCTCCAGGCGTGGCCCAGCGCATCGACGTCGCACCTCACCAGTTGCGGCTTTCGGCCGGCGTACCAGGTGGCGGTCTGGTAGGCGTGGCGCGGCTTGCGGCCGCCGCGGCGCTCGGCGTGGCGGCGTACCACGGGGCCTTCGCGCGATGCGCCCTGCGTGAGGGCCGGGCCGTTGATGATTTCAAACTGTTCGGCCAGCTGGTCGGCATTGACCCTGCGCACCACGGTGTCGTGGTCGCCGTGGACCAGGATGGCGGGCATGCCGGGGAACTGCGACTGGGCTCCGGCAAATTCGCGCGCCGCGGCACTGTAAGACGAGCCCGAGCCGTGCTGCATGGCGCGATAGGCGCTGAAGGGCGAATGCGTGGTGCCGAACACCGGCGCCGAATGCATGCCCACGGCAGCGATCAGTTCCGGGTGGCGCAAGGCCACGATGGCGGCCAGTGCGGCGCCGGCCGAGAGGCCCGCGACGTAGGTGCGCGAAGTGTCCAGGCCGTGCTTACGCTGCACCTGCGCGATCATCGCGGCGATCAGCTCGACGTCGCCCTCGCCGCGCTGCGTGTCGCGCCGGTACCAGTGCCAGCAGCGATGGGCGTCGGCCGCGGCGGATTGTTGCGGGTACAGCACCGCGAAACCCTTGCGTTCGGCCAGCGCGTTCATGCGGCTGCCGGCCGCGAAGTCGGCCGCCGTCTGCTTGCAGCCATGCAGCATCACGACCAGGGGCCGCGGCGCCGTTGGGGTATCCGTCATTCCGGCCGCGCTGGCGGGAAGGTAAAGCCAGTACAGCATGCGCCGGGCATGCCCGAAGGGGCCGTCCGCCGGCACGCTGAACCAGGCCTTGCGCCAGGTGCCGGGCAAGCCCGCAGCCGCGCGGGTCTGTACGGCCGTGGGACGGCGCGCTTTTTTGGCGGGCCGGGCGACGACGGGCTTGACCAGTTTGAGCTTGGGCCTGCGCCGTTTGGTGGCCGGCACGGCTTTGGGCAATAGGCTTTCCAGCAGGCGCAGGCCCCGCGCCTGCTGGGCTTGCTGGGCCTTGCTGACGCGGCGCAGGCTTTTCAGCCAGAGGCTGCTCAGGCTTTTGGGCATGGAAGGGCTTGTGCTTGGGAAGTCATGAAGGGTGGCCGGCGCGGTCTGGACGGGTGTCTTTAATAAGTACACGGTTATTTTGCTGCATTGCAGCAAAATGTCTACCGGGCAGAGGCTTAAAGCGCTGCCGCCTGGCTTGAATCAGGTGCCTTTTGTCACAAAATCAGGTTTTGGTGGCGTAAAAGCCCAGGCCGTTACCATTAAAGGCTTGGCCCGCACGCCTTAAAAAGCCTCTTCGGGCCCTCCCAACCCGTTTCGTCCCGTTTTATCCGCTCCATGCCCCAATTTTTGACCGCTGCCCTGTACCAATTCGTCGAACTGCCCGACTTCGCCGCGCTGCAGGCGCCGCTGCTCGCGCGTTGCGAGGCGCATGGCGTCAAGGGCACGCTGCTGCTGGCGCCCGAAGGCATCAACGGCACCATCGCCGGCCTGCCCGAAGGCGTGCAGGCGGTGCTGGCTTTTCTGCGCGCCGACCCGCGCCTCGCCAATCTGGAGCACAAGGAGGCCTGGGCCGCGGAGATGCCCTTCTACCGCATGAAGGTGCGCCTCAAGCGCGAGATCGTCACCATGGGCGTGCCTGAAGTCCACCCGGCGCTGATGGCCGGGGAATATGTCAAGCCGCAGGACTGGAACCAGTTGATCAGCGAGCCCGGCGTGGTCCTGGTCGACACGCGTAACGATTACGAGGTCTCCATCGGCACTTTTGAAGGYGCGATCAACCCGCACACCGGCAGTTTTTCGGAGCTGCCCGGCTGGGTGGAGCGCGAAATGGCCGAGGGCGGCAAGCTGACGGCGCAGGACGGCAAGAAACCCAAAGTCGCGATGTTCTGCACCGGTGGCATACGCTGCGAAAAATCCACGGCGCTGCTGCGCTCCAAGGGTTTTGAAGAGGTTTACCACCTCGAAGGCGGCATCCTCAAATACCTGGAGACCGTGCCCGAGGCGCAAAGCAGCTGGCAGGGCGAGTGTTTTGTGTTCGACGAGCGTGTCTCGGTCGGCCACGGGCTCAAGCCCGGCGGCTTCACGCTGTGCAGATCGTGCCGCGACCCGCTCAGCGAGGAAGACCGCCAGTCGCCTCTGTATGAACTCGGCGTGAGCTGCCCGCACTGCCACGGCAAGACTACCGAAGCGCAAAAAGCCGGCTACCGCGAGCGCCAGCGCCAGGTCGAGCTCGCTGAAAAACGCCAGGCAGCGCACATAGGTGTGCGCCAGCCGGGCGCCTGACCCCTCTGCCCATGAGCGGCGCCCTGCCCGTCCTGTATTCCTTTCGCCGCTGCCCCTATGCGATGCGCGCGCGGCTCGCATTGGCAGCGAGCGGCGAACCGTATGAGTTGCGCGAAGTCGTGCTGCGCGACAAACCCGCCGAGCTGCTGGCCGCCTCGCCCAAGGGCACGGTGCCCGTGCTGGTGTTGCCCGACGGCACGGTCATAGACCAGAGCCTGGGCGTGATGCTGTGGGTGCTGCGGCGCAAGGACCCGGAAGGCTGGCTGCTGCCGCCGCGAGGCTCCCTCGAGGACATGCTGGCGCTGGTGGCCGGCAACGACGGGGACTTCAAGCGCGACCTGGATCGCTACAAATACCCGCACCGCTATCCTGAAGAATCCGCAGGCGATGTTCAGGCGTTCGCGCTGCAGCACCGCGGGCAAGGCGCGGCGTGGCTGGCAAAGCTGGACGGCATGCTGGTTGACGGAGGGCTGTTCGGCCCGCGTGTGAGCCTGGCCGACATGGCCCTGCTGCCTTTTGTGCGCCAGTTCGCCCACACCGATGCGACCTGGTTCGCCGCGCAGCCCTGGCCGCGGCTGCAGGCCTGGCTGGCGGGCTTTGAGGCCGGCGCGCGCTTCCAGGGCGTGATGGAAAAACACGCGCCGTGGCAGGCAAGCGACACCCGGGTTCAATGCTGATATAAACCACACAGCGACGCCCAGACCGGACCACAAACCGGCCGCACCGCAGCCCAGGCCGCATACCGGCAGCGCCCATAACAATCATCAACGGGAGGAATATCTTGAGCCAGCCCACGCCCCAACCCAACCCTTTTGCGCCGCCGCAAGCGCCGGTCAGCGACGTGCCCGCGCCGCAGGCCACCGAAGCCATCGCCGGCCTGCCGGTTTCCGATGCGTGGAAGACCAAATTCCAGCTCATCGAGAAAGCCGGCGGCGTCAAGCTGCCCCAGTTCAAGGCCCTCGGCGTGGGCGAGCGCATGAAGATCGGCTTCAGCGTGCTGGCCTTCCTGTTCGGCCCGTTTTATTACCTGTCCAAAGGCATGTGGAAAAAAGCCATCAGCCTGTTTGTGGTGTGCGTGGCGGTGGCGCTGCTGCTGCAGGTCGCGCTGGGAATGATGGGCCTGGGCCGTTTCAGCGGCTCCGTTGGCTATGGCGTCGCGGCCATCTTCGCGGCCCGCTCCAACATCGACTACTACAAGAAGATGGTGCTCAGGCAAAACGGCTGGTGGTAGGAGCACACATGAACCCCAATCCCTACGCCCCACCCCAGGCCCCGGTCGCCGACGTTGCCGAGATACCCGATGCCGGCGCGGACGCCCCGCCCTTCTTCCCGGTTTCGCGGCTCAAGCTGCTGGTGATGTTCTTCAGCACGCTGGGCCTTTACCAGATGTACTGGCCGTACAAGAACTGGAAGATGGTGCGCCTGCGCACGGACGAAAAAAACATCATGCCTTTCTGGCGCGCCTTCTTCGGCGTGTTCTTTTTCTATTCGCTGCTGGACCGCGTCAAAAAACACGACCCCGAGTCGACCGCCGCGCAGATGGCAGCCGGCGGCCTGGCCGCGGCCTGGATCATCCCCAACCTGTTGTGGAAGCTACCCGACCCTTACTGGCTGATCTGCCTGGCCAGTATTTTTGTGCTGCTGCCGGTGCAGGGCTTCATCAACGAACTGAACCGGAAAGTGGCGCCGGGCCACGAACCCAACAGCCGTTTCTCCGCCTGGAACTGGGTGGGCGTGGTGCTCGGCATCCCCCTCATGATCATGACGCTATGGGGCGCCTTTTTGCCGCCGCAGTAATTTTCGGCACAGGCGATGCGCACCCTCCTCTTGCTGCTGCCCCTCGCCTTGCTGGCCAACCCCGGCAGGGCCGAGCCGCCGGCCTACCAGAAGCTGCTGGTGAACTGCCAGAACCAGCAGCCCTCTTTTGAGTGCGCCCAGGCCATAGAACGCGTCCAGGCGAAGTCCGCCCAGTCGTTCCGGTTTTCGCGCTCGGGCCCGCTGTTAAGCATACGCACCGCCCACAAAACGGTGCGGATCAAGGACGTCAACAACGAGAGCGACCAGGACGTCAGCTACAACTACCTCACCTTCCTGGCGGATGCCCGGCTTCACGTGCTGTATGCCCAGCTGTGGGAAGGCAGCAGCTACATCGCCATCGACCACGCCACCGGCCGGCAATACCCCATGCTGGGGTTTCCGGCCGTGTCACCCGACCGCAAAAAAGCCGTGGCCTTCTCGGCGGCGGGCGAAGCAAACTATGACGGCAACGGCGTGGAGGTCTGGAGGATCAACCAGGGCAAGCCCCGGGTCGAGTACACCTACGGACCGGACGCCCGCGACTGGAGCCCGACGGACACACGCTGGAGCGGGCCGTCCACCATCAAGGTCGCGGGCCTGTGCGCGCCGGATATGCCCGAGTCCAGATCGTGTCCMAAGCGCCTTGTGTTGAAAGCGGGTCGCTGGACTGTTGTCAACGACGACTAGCCCGACATAAACCTTCAGCGCTGTATCCGCGTCGACAGCACCACCGAGGTATGCGTGCGCTCCACGCCGTCCAGCAGGCCTATGCCGTCGATCAGCGCATCCAGCCTTTCGATGGAGCCGGCCTGCACGATGGCGATCATGTCGTAGGCGCCGCTGATGGACAGCAGCGAGCGCACCTCGGGGATCTTGCGCAGCGCCGCCTCCACCGTGCCCGTGAGCTTGGGGCCGACAGTGAGCATCACGTGGGCCGACACCTGCGACTGTTCATAGGCATCGCCGGTGCGCGCGCCGTAGCCGGTGATGACCTTGTCGCGCTCCAGCCGCATGATGCGGGCCTGCACTGCGGTGCGCGACAAGCCGACCTTGCGCGCGAGCAGGGCCATGGGACAGCGCGCGTTGTCGCGCAGTTCGGCAAGCAGGGCCTGGTCTATGGCGTCGAGTTGCATGGCATTCACTCAAATTAGTTAAATCGCGTATTTAGATAGCCTGTTTATCTAAAATATAGCGTTATTTTGTCTAAATTGATACTGGTAACTGCCTGCCCGGGCTTACACAATGGTCCATGCCTCTGCATCGGGGTGCACTATCCAAGGAGACCCTCATGAAAAAGATCACGGTTGCAGGCGCCGGGAAAATCGGTTCCGCCATCGCCGCGCTGCTGGGCGCCACCGGGGACTATTCAGTGACCGTCGCCGACACCTCGCCGGCGGCACTGGCCGGCATCAGCACCGGCCCGCGCGTGCAGCGGCWGGCGCTGGACATCAGCAAGCCACAAGCCCTGCGTGAGGCACTGGCCGGGCAGTACGCGGTGCTCAGCGCGGCGCCGTTTCACCTGACCACGGCGATCGCCGAAGCCGCCGTGGCCCAGGGCGTGCATTACCTGGACCTGACGGAAGACGTGGCCAGTACACGGCGCGTGAAGGAGCTGGCGGCAGCCGGCGCAAACTCGGCGCTGATCCCGCAATGCGGCCTGGCCCCGGGTTTTGTTTCCATCGTCGCGGCCGACCTGTGCCGCCGTTTTGACAGCCTGCACAGCGTGCGCATGCGCGTGGGCGCRCTGCCCCAGTTCCCGTCGAACGCGCTCAACTACAACCTGACCTGGAGCACCGACGGCGTCATCAACGAGTATTGCGAGCCTTGCGAAGCGATTGTCGAAGGCGTGCTGCGCCAGGTACCGCCGCTGGCCGAGCACGAGGAGTTCTCGCTCGACGGCGTGACCTATGAAGCCTTCAACACCTCGGGCGGCCTGGGCACCCTGTGCGAAACCCTGCAGGGCAAAGTCACCCACCTCAACTACAAAACCATTCGCTACCCGGGCCACGCGGCCATCATGAAGGTGCTGCTCAACGACCTGCGCCTGCGCGAGCGCCGTCACGTGCTCAAGGACCTGCTCGAAAACGCCCTGCCCGTGACGCTGCAGGACGYGGTCATCGTCTTCGTCACCGTGAGCGGCCAGCGCGAAGGCCGGCTCATGCAGGAGACCTACGCCCATAAGGTTTATAGCCAGGTGGTGGACGGCGTGTTGCGAAGTGCGATCCAGGTCACTACGGCTTCTGGTATTTGTGCTGTGTTGGACTTGCTGGCAAGCGGGCGGTTGCCGGCGCGGGGGTTCATTCGGCAGGAGGAGATTGCGTTAGGGGATTTTTTGGGGAATCGGTTTGGGAGGGCTTATGCGGAGCATGCTGCGGAACGGGCGGCGGCTTGAGATTGGTCTTGCTCCCGGCGGGAATTTTGTTTTCTCTGCTGAGGCTTGCTGGCCGGGGGTAGCCCGGCAGCTACTCACTTTTCTTT